>NZ_JBFTKK010000003.1:0-226680 GCF_056395905.1 Arthrobacter sp. 05T444 | reverse complement strand
GCGGTGGCCCAGAGCCGGCCGGCACGGTAGGAGGACCGGACGAGGGGTCCGGACATGACGCCGAGGAAGCCGATCTCGTCCGCTTCCTGCTGGAGGTCCACGAATTCCTGTGGCTTGACCCAGCGGTCCACCGGGAGGTGCCGCTCGGACGGGCGCAGGTACTGGGTGATGGTGATCAGGTCGCAGCCGGCCTCGTGCAGGTCCTTCAGGGCTTCGGAGATTTCCKCCCGGGTTTCGCCCATGCCCAGGATCAGGTTGGATTTGGTGACCATGCCCAGGTTCCGGCCCTGGGTGATGACGTCCAGGGACCGGTCGTAGCGGAACGCGGGGCGGATGCGCTTGAAGATCCGCGGCACGGTCTCGACGTTGTGCGCGAAGACCTCGGGCTTCGAGTCGCAGATCGCCTCGATGTGCCCGGGCTTACCGGAGAAGTCCGGGATCAAAAGTTCGACGCCGGTGCCCGGGTTCAGCTCGTGGATCTTGCGGACCGTCTCGGCGTACAGCCAGACGCCCTCGTCCTCGAGGTCGTCACGGGCCACGCCGGTGACGGTGGCGTAACGCAGCTGCATCGCCTGGACCGACCGGGCCACGCCCTCTTTCTTGACGAGGTTCTTGAGCTGGACGAACTCCGGGCCCATCTGGACCTTGGCCTTGATCCACTCCGGCTTGCGCTCCACCGGGGTGGCCGCATTACGCTGCTCAATGCGCAGCATCTTCCGGCCTTCTGGTGCCAGTGTCACAGTAGAACTCCTTCGGGGGTTGCAACTAGGGCGTCTTCATTCTTGCGCAGCTCTTCGATGATCCGCGAAACGAGATCAGCCGGTGCCACGTCGCGGCCGGTCTCCTGGGCAATGGTGGTCACGCCGGCATCGGTGATTCCGCAGGCGATGATCTGGCCGTAAGGGGCGAGGTCGTTGTTGCAGTTGATGGCGAAGCCGTGCATGGTTACGCCCTGGCTGACCCTGATGCCGATCGCCGCGATCTTCCGGGCGGGGCCCTTGTGGTCTTCGTCGATCCACACGCCGGCGCGGCCCCTGATGCGGACGGCCGTAATTCCGAAGTCGGCCAGGACGGCGATGATCACTGCCTCGAGACGCTCGACGTAGTCGCGGATCCCCGCTTTGTTTTTCAGCTTGATGATGGGGTAACCCACCAGCTGGCCGGGTCCGTGCCACGTCAGCTTGCCACCGCGGTCCACGGCTACAACGGGCGTGCCGTCGAAGGGACGCTCGTGGTCCTCGGTGAGCTTGCCGGCGGTGTAGACGGCGGAGTGTTCGAGCAGGAGAACTGTGCTGGGGGCCATGCCGGCCAGGACGTTCTCGTGGATTTCGCGCTGGAGGTCCCAGGCACGCGTGTAATCCACGAGATCCGGGGCAAGACCCAGCTGTGTGAACTCAAGAGTCATGGCATCCAGCTTAGACCCCGGCCGGCGTCCTGCCCGATTGTGTGCCCAAGCTCTCACCCGGCCCGCGGGTCATGTGCCGGCCCCCGCCCCCTGTGGATAACTTCTGCAGGATGTGTCGATTTCCGGTACTCCTTAAGCCATGGACGATGTGAGGCAGGACGCCGACCATTCCGCAGGGCGCGAGCCGAAGGTTCCGGGCTACCAGGTCTGCCGTTGGTTGGGCCGCGGGGCGAGCGCCGCCGTGTGGCTGGTGACGGAAGAGGCTACCGGGCGGAAGCTGGCCCTGAAGTGTTTCGGCGCGGCGTCCGGGAACCACGCCGCGGGGACTGCCGAAGAGGATGTACGCCGGGAGATTCTGATCATGTCCGTCCTTGACCACGGGCATCTGGTCAAGGCGCACGACGTCGTGAGGTTGGGCGAGGCCGCCGAAAGCCCGTTGGGGATCGTGATGGACTACGCACCAGGCGGTTCACTGGGCCAGCTCATCGCCGCCCGGGGCAAGCTGGGCGTGGGGGAGACCGTGACTGTGCTGACGCCCATTGCGCAGGTCCTCGGATACCTCCACGGCAAGGGATTCACCCACTCGGATGTGTCACCGGGAAACGTGCTCTTTTCCGGACACGGAAAGCCTCTGCTCGCTGACCTCGGGGTGGCGCGAATGGTCGGCGATCCCGGCGCCGTTCCCGGCCTCGGGACTGAAGGGTTCAGGGATCCTTCGCCGGTGGACGCCGTACGGGCAGGACTGCAGCCCGGACGCGACGTCTATGCCGCGGCTGCGCTTGGCTGGTACTGCCTCACCGGAGCCCCGCCCCGGCCCACGGCAGACAGGCCACCCCTTTCGCTGTTGGTTCCGGACGTGCCCCGCGAACTTGCCGCCGCCCTGGAGGCAGGCCTGAGTGATGACCGGCGGCGACGGCCGGATGCAGCGGAGCTTGCCACCGCCATCTACCGGAGCGCCGCCGCAGTTCCCGTCGACCTATCTCGCTCTGCGCATCCGACCGTCCTGCCGGAGCTGCTGACACGCAGGCCGGAGCCGCCGTCGGGCGGCAGGCGGCGCGAGCGGATCCGTGCCTGGGGCAGGCGGCTGTCCACGTCCCCGCCCGTCACGGCGTTTCGGCAGCGCAGGACCTCCTACGACCAGGCCTTGCCCGGCCAGACGCTGCCGGACCAGCCGAGGCTGCACTCGCGGCGGGCCGCGACGGCAGCCGCGCCTCGACGTCGTCGTACTGCCGCATGGACCGGGCTTTTCACAGTTCCCGTTCTTGCAAGCGCGTGGCTGCTGCTCGGTGCGCCGGGGACGCCGCTCTCGAACCAGCCTCCGGGCATCGCAGCCACGCTGCCGTCCCTGGTCCGTGGCTTTCCGGGGCCCGGAACCGTTCCGGTTCCGGCGCCGAGGGGGCCGCAGCCGGCAACGGTACTGGATTCCGCGAGGGTTCCGGACGCTGTCCGGAACCAGCTCCGGGCGGGAAATCCCGCCGAGGCTGTCAAAGGGCTGGCCTGGCTGCGCTCGAAGGCCCTGAGTGAGGGCAGGCTGGAATTGCTCGGCGAGGTTAACGCCGGGAACTCCCCGGCCGCGGCCGCGGACCGCAGGATCAGCGCCCGGTTGCAGGACTCCGGGAACATCCTGGCCGGCTTCACCACAAGCCTCACGGCCATCCGGAACATGCCCGAAAGCACTGGGGCGCGGGCCGTGGTCGCCGTGACGGCTTCGACGTCCGGTTACAAGGAGAGATCTGCCGCCGGTGCCGTAGTCGCCACCGGCGCACCTCAGCCAGGCCGCGCTCTGCGGCTGGTCCTGGTTAGAGTGAACGGCAAGTGGCTGATTTCGGACATCCTTCCGGCCCCATGATCGCCCACGTGCCGTCAGGCGCCGCTGACCACCCATGCGGCGGCACGCCGAAGGCTTGGATGCTGCCATTCAAAGCCCGCTTCCTTCAGCAGGGCGGGTTCCACCCGCTGGCTCGCGAGCAGGAGTTCGTCGGCCAGCTTGCCCATGGCCAGCCGCAGCGCTGGCGCCGGAACGCGGAGCAGCGCGGGCCTGTGCAGGGCAGCGGCGAGCTCAGCAACCAGCGTGTTGACGTTGGCGGCTTCGGGGGCGGAGACGATGACGGGGCCGGAGAGCTGGGCCGTCAGGAGGAATCCAAAAGCAGCGGACAGGTCCGGCAACGTGATCCAGGGCCAGTACTGGCGGCCGTTGCCGAGCGGACCGCCAACGCCGAGCCGCAGCAGCGGCAGCAGCCTGCCCAGGGCCCCTCCGGATCTGCTCAGCACCACCGCAGTCCGCGGGGTTACCACCCGGACACCCGGCGGAGCTTCGTGCGCGGCTGCTTCCCACTCAACGCAGATCCGGGCCATGATGCCAGTCCCGGCGGGCGACCCCTCCCGGAGGGCGGCCGACCCGGCGTCGCCGTAGTAGCCGGCTCCGGACTGGCTGATGAAGGTCCTCGGCGGTGTGTCAAGATGCTTCATTGCTGTGGCGAGGGTCCGCGTGGGATCGAGGCGCGAGCGGAACAGCTCATCGATCCGTCGGCGCGTCCATGGCCTGTCGCCGATGCCGGCTCCGGACAGATTGATAACGGCGTCCGCGCCCTCAAGGCAGGCCGGGTCCAGCTGGCCGGCGGACGGATCCCAGCGGACTTCAGCCGGGGAAGCCGGCGTCCTCCTAACCAGCCGCGTGACGTCGTGTCCGTCCGAAACGAGACGGGTGGAAAGATCGGTTCCGATGAGCCCGGAGGCGCCGGCCATGACGATTCGCATGATCCATCTCACCATGTCCCGGCACGGTACGGCACCTCCCAGCCACCCCTGTTGACTTTGACTATGATCGAACGATGACCTCTTCGAGCTACTTCCGATTCCCGCATGTTCACGGCGATCTGGTCACATTTGTGGCCGAGGACGACGTCTGGATCGCGCCTGTCGGCGGCGGCCGCGCCTGGCGGGTTTCCTCCCTGCAACTCCCGGCCCGTAATCCGCGCTTCACGCCTGATGGCAAGAAGCTCGTCTGGACGGTCGTGCAGGGCACGGCGCCCGAGGTTGTCATCGCCGACGTCGACGGCGGCGGATACCGGCAGCTGACCTACTTCGGGCACAGCACCACCAAGGTCAAAGGCTTCACTGCCGGGGGCGAAGTAGTGGTCACGAGCGCGTTCCGGCAGGCGGAGAGCCGCCACACGCACGCCTACCGCCTTTCCACCGAGGGCGGCTGGGCCGAGGAACTGCCCTTCGGTCCCGTCGAATCCGTGGCGTTCGGCCCCGAGGTCGGAGACGAGAAGCCCGTAGTCGTGGCCAGCGTCCTGTCCCGCGAACCGGCCTGGTGGAAGCGCTACCGCGGCGGCACTGCCGGCAAACTCTGGATTGACGCCGACGGCAACGGCGAGTTCGAACGGCTGCTCCCGGACCTTGACGGCAACCTGGCGGACCCCATGTGGGTGGACGGACGCATCGCCTTCCTCTCGGACCACGAGGGGTACGGGAACCTGTACTCAGTCCTGCCCAACGGCGGAGACCTCCGCCGCCACACGGACCACGAAGACTTCTACGTCCGCCACGCGTCCACTGACGGGAAGCGTGTCATCTTCGAGTCCGCCGGTGAGCTGTGGATTCTGCATGATCTTGCCTCCGACGCCGTCAGGCTTGAGATCTCGCTCGGCTCGGCCTCCCAGGGCCGCCGCCCGTCGCTGCTGAAGGTTTCCAAGCACCTCGGAGACGTCCGGCCGGACTGCACCGGATCGGCCAGCGCCGTGGAGGCGCACGGGACCATCCACTGGCTGCGGCACAAGGACGGGCCCTCCCGCGTTGTCGAAGGCACTCCGGGTGTCCGGGCAAGACTTCCGCGTCCCCTGACGGATGGCCGCATCGCCTATGTTGCGGACCACGACGGCACGGAGGCCCTAGTTATGGCGGAGATCGCCCCGCGGCTCGAAACCCCGGCTGCCCCGGCAGAGCCCGTCAAGGGACACCAGGAATCCGAGACTCCCGCGGCCCCCCAGCCCAGCCCTGCGCTGCCGAGCCCGGTCTCAGCGGCCGGCCTGGTGGGTCCGGGCGTCGACGTCGCCGTTTCCGACGACTCCCAGGCGGACGTCGCTCCCGCAGCGGGGATAGAGAAACAGCACGGCACGGTGGCGGGCGCGGGGGCTGTCTCGGCACCTGCCGGTTCGGCATCCAGGCGGATCGCCTTCCCGAAGCCGTCGCGCGCCAGCGCCCTGGAGACCAGCCCCGACGGCCGCTGGATCGCCGTCGGCACCGCCTTCGGCGACGTCTACGTGGCCGACACGCGGGACGGAACCATCACGTCGGTGACGAGCATCGGCGAAGGCAGCATCGAAGCCCTGTGCTGGTCGCCGGACTCCGCCTGGCTGGCCTGGTCGGAACCCGTCACGTCCCTCGGCTCCCGCAGCCGCCTGAGGCTGACCCGCGTCCACACGGTGGAGTCCGGGGCAGGGAAGCCAGGCGCCGGGGACCCCGACATCGTCGAGGTGACCGATGGTCGCTTCCGTGACCAGTCGCCGTCGTTCACGCCGGACGGCAAGTTCCTCGCGTTCCTCTCCAACCGCAGCTTCGATCCTGTCTACGACGGGCATTCCTTCGACCTCTCGTTCCCGAGCCCCATCAAGCCGTACCTTGTGGCCTTGGCAGCGGAAACGGCGTCGCCCTTCGGCCCCAACGTGGATCTCTCCGTCGAGACGGAGACGGCGGCAGACCGGGACGCCGACGCCGGACAGCCCGGTAGGCCTGCGCCGGTCCGTGTCGACGCCGAGGGGCTCGCGCACCGGGTCATCAGCGTTCCGGTCCCGCAGGGCAACTATTCCTCGCTGGCCGCGGTCGACGGCGCGCTGCTGTGGCTGGACAGCCCCCTCGCCGGGGTGACCGGCGACGGCAAAGCCAGCTTGGAGGACAAGAACACTGCGCCAACACTGGTCCGGTTTGATCTTGCCAAGCGCAAGGCCGCGACCATTGTGGACGCGCTCGACAGCTACGTCGTGTCCGGTGACGGCAAGAAGGTTGTGCTCGTCCACGACAAACAGGTCCGGGTGGTGCCGTCCGACGCGAAGGCCGACGAGGAATCCGGCCAGCTGGTCAAGGTGGACCTCACACGCATCCGGGTGCTCATGGACCCGCTCAGCGTCTGGGGCCAGGCGTTCGATGAAGCCTGGCGGCTGCAGCGCGATTTCTTCTGGACCGAGGACATGGCCGGCCAGGACTGGGAGTCCATCCACAAGCGCTACCGGCCGCTGGTTGACCGGCTCGGTTCGCACGATGACCTCGTGGACCTGCTGTGGGAACTCCACGGCGAGCTCGGCACGTCCCATGCCTACGTCCGGCCGGCTGCGGCCACCGAGAACGGCAGTAATGGCCAGGGCCGCCTGGGCGCCGACCTGGCATTCACGGGGGAGGGCTGGGAGATCATCCGCATCCTCGCCGGCGAATCCTCCGACCCCCTCGCGACCTCACCGCTGGCCCGCCCCGGCGCCGCCGCCAAGGCCGGGGATGTCCTGCTCGCGGTCGACGGCGTGCCGCTCACCGAGGCCCTGACGCCCGCCATGCAGCTGGTTGGCGCTGCCGGCCGGGCGGTGGAACTGACCATCCGCAACGGTGCCGCCCACGGTCCGGCCGCGGGCGCCCAGCGCCGCATTGCGGTGGTCCCGATCAAGGATGAGGAGCGCCTCCGCTACCAGGACTGGGTGGCCGCTAACCGCCGCACCGTCCGGCAGGCCTCTGAAGGAAGCTTCGGCTACCTGCACGTTCCCGACATGATGGCCAACGGCTGGGCGCAGCTGCACCGTGACCTGGACACCGAAACCGCGCTGGACGGCCTGATCGTTGACGTTCGCCGCAACCGCGGCGGGCACACGTCCCAGCTGGTGGCCGAGCTGATCGGACGCAAGGTGACAGGCTGGAGCATGCCGCGCGGCGAGAAGCCCCGGACCTACCCGCACCACGCACCGCGCGGCCCGGTCATCATCCTCGCCGATGAGTTTGCCGGTTCCGACGGCGACATCATCACCCAGGTCTCGAAGCTTCGGGGAATCGGTCCCGTGATCGGGACCCGGACCTGGGGCGGCGTGGTGGGCATCGACAGCCGTTTCACGCTGGCGGACGGCACCGGGGTTACCCAGCCGCGCTACGCCACCTGGTTCGGCGGCGGCGTGGGCTGGAGCGTCGAAAACCACGGCGTTGCTCCGGACATCGAGGTGACGTTCCCGCCGCACGCCTATGCTGCGGGACGGGACCCGCAGCTGGAGTACGGCATCGGGGCGCTGAAGGAAATGGTTCAGGAGCTTCCCACGGACCGGCCGCCGGCCCGTGAAGGCTACCGCCGACTCCGGCCGGAGCCACTGCCTGCCCGCCGAAACACGGGCGGCTGACCCGGGCTGAGCCTGCGAACCGCTGACCCACAGTCCGGCCCGCGGCAGTCCTGCTCACGGAGAGCCCGGCTCACTGCGCAAAAAGGCCCTGTGCCCCGATGGATCTTCCAGTCCGGGTACAGGGCCTTTTCTGTGTGCCCCTGCTGCGCCGCAGCCGGGGCCAGAAATCAGGAAGCCGCGAGCGTTGCGTCCAGGGTGATGTCGATGCTGGCCAGAGCACCGGAGACAGGGCAGCCGACCTTGGCCTCCGCTGCGATCTTCTGGAACTCGTCTTCGGAGATGCCGGGGACCTTGGCGTTCAGGGTCAGGTGGCTGCCGGTGATGCCCGTGCCCGGCTTAAAGGTGACGTCCGCCTTCGTGTGGACCTCTTCGGGGGTGTGGCCGGCCTGGGCGAGCGCGTGGCTGAAAGCCATGGAGAAACAGGCGGAGTGTGCGGCGGCGATCAGCTCTTCAGGGCTGGTCTTGCCTTCCGAGGCCTCGGTGCGGGCCTTCCAGGTGACCTCATACGTGCCCAGCCCGGAGCTGTCGAGCGTTGTGTTGCCGGCACCCGTCATCAGGTCGCCGTTCCATACCGTGTGTGCGGTGCGTGTTGCTGCCATGTCCACTCCTTAGCTTGGGTTCAGTCAAGGATCCGGCTGACGCCCGATCCTTCCTGCCTAATCCTATGGATTCCCCGTGGTGGGCGCACGGGTTGTCCGCTGTCAGAGGATTATGACCGGCCCCCGGAGTGCGCCAGGCAGCCCAACGCAAGAGACGACGACGGCGACGCACCCGCGAGGGGTGCGTCGCCGTCGTCGTTCATTCGATAAGCGGCTCAGTGCCAGATCGTGGCGATGGCAATGTTGATCAGCGCCAGGCCGCCGACACCGTGTGCCAGGCCGGTCGAGATGTCTTCGCCCCTCTTGACCTTGCGCGAGCCGATCACGGCCAGAACGGCAACGGCGAGCCCGATCGCGAACTTAATGCCGAGCTTGAAGTAGTTGGGATCTGAATCCGGCATGAGCGGCAGCAGTCCCATCATCGCAATACCCGTGAGCAGCTGAACGAACGCGCCGTCGCGCTGGCGCGGGTGGATGGTCGGCTGCCTCAGGGTGGCGATCCAGTACCCCACGATCATGGCGGCGCCAACGATGTGCAGGAACAGCAGGATGTCAAAAAGAATTCGCATGGCAACAGTCTAGCCAGATACTTCTACACTCCGTAGTACGAGCGGCCCGCGCGTCCGGCAGGACCCGGTGGTACGAAAAAAGCGGCGGCCACCCCGGGTGCCGGTGGTTATCCACCGACGCCCGGGTTGGCCGCCGCCCTCACAGCGTGCGGAGCCTAGAGTCCCAGGTCCGCTTCGAAGGCGCCCTCTTCGAGGCGGGCCTTGAGCGTCTGCACGAAGCGTCCTGCATCCGCGCCGTCAACCAGGCGGTGATCGTAGGTCAGGGCGAGGTACATCATGGACCGGACGGCGATCGAGTCGTCACCGTTCTCATCGGCCACCACCACGGGGCGCTTGACGATCGCGCCGATGCCGAGGATGCCCACCTGCGGCTGATTGATGATGGGGGTGTCGAACAGCGCACCGACGGAACCGAAGTTGGTGATGCTGAACGTGCCGCCGGAGAGCTCGTCCGGGCCGATCTTGCCGTTGCGGGTGCGGTCAGCGACGTCGGCGATCTTGCCGGCGAGGCCTGCAAGGTTCAGGTTGCCGGCATCGGAGATGACCGGCACCAGCAGGCCCTTGTCCGTGTCCACAGCGATCGCCAGGTGCTCGGCGTTGTGGTACGTGATTTCCTGCTTGTCCTCGTCGTACGCAGCGTTCAGCTTCGGGTGCTGCTTCAGTGCTTCGGCGACAGCTTTGGTGATGAAGGGCAGGAACGTCAGCTTGACGCCGTTCTGGGCCTGGAACGGGTTCTTAGCCTTCAGGCGCAGCTTGGCGATCTTGGTCATGTCCACTTCGTGGACCTGCGTGAGCTGGGTGGAGGTGTCGAGGGACTCGCGCATCCGGCGGGCAATGACCTGGCGGATGCGGGGGGCTTTCTGCACGGTACCGCGCAGGGAGGAAACCGCAGCCGAAGCCGGAGCAGCGGAAGCTGCTGACGCTGCTGCCGGAGCGGGCTTCGCCTCGGCCGCAGCCAGGACGTCCTGCTTGCGGATGCGGCCGCCAACTCCGGTGCCCGACAGGGAGGAGATGTCCACACCGCGCTGGTTGGCCAGCTTGCGGACCAGGGGAGTAACGTACCCCGACTCGGCGCCGGCAGCCGGTGCCTGTGCTGCGGGAGCCGGTGCAGCGGCGGGGGCCGCCGGTGCCGGAGCTTCTTCTTTGGCCTCGGCCGGAGCAGCCGGTGCTTCTGCCGGCTTCTCCGGGGCAGCAGCCGGCGCGGGGGCAGGAGCCTCGGCCGGCTTCTCGGGAGCCGCGGCAGGTGCCGGCGCGGCAGCGCCGGAGCCGATGACAGCGAGGACGGAACCGACCTCGGCCGTTTCGTCTTCGTTGACGCGGATTTCCTGGAGCGTGCCGGCCACCGGGGACGGGATCTCGGTGTCGACCTTGTCGGTGGAGACCTCGAGGAGCGGCTCATCCACTGCAACGGTGTCGCCAATGGCCTTGAGCCAGCGGGTCACGGTGCCTTCGGTGACGCTCTCGCCCAGGGCGGGGAGAGTGACTTCGTGGCCCTCGCCGGATGCGGCAGGGGCTGCGGCGGGTGTCTCAGCGGCGGGCGCTTCTTCAGCGGGTGCCTCGGCCGCCGGAGCTTCTTCAGCGGGTGCCTCCGCCGCGGGTGCTTCCTCGGCGGGAGCGGCCTCGGGGGCTGATCCTCCACCGGAGCCATCACCGATGCGGACCAGGGGAGCACCAACTTCTGCGGTTTCGTCTTCGGCAACGAGGATTTCCTCGATGACGCCGGCGATCGGAGAGGGGATTTCGGTGTCTACTTTGTCGGTGGAAACTTCGAGCAGCGGTTCGTCCACCTCTACCCGGTCACCTACCTGCTTGAGCCAGCGGGTGACGGTTCCTTCGGTGACGCTCTCACCGAGGGCGGGCAAGTTAACGGATTCAGACATGTCGTCCCCGTTCTCCTTATTGATCTTTTGTGCGGATGATTGCTGGCTTGTTCGAGCTTAGTGCACCCTGCGGATCATGCCGGGTGCACTAAGCCCTGTTGTATTGCGGAGCTGCTTTAGCCGTGGAGGGCTTTGCCCGCGAGGGCGAGATGGGCTTCGCCCAGCGCCTCGTTCTGGGTCGGGTGGGCGTGCACCAGCTGGGCCACATCCTCCGGGTAGGCTTCCCAGTTCACGATCAGCTGGGCTTCGCCGATCTGCTCGCCCATGCGGGAGCCGATCATGTGGACGCCGACGACGGGGCCGTCCTTCTGGCGGACCAGCTTGACGAGGCCGCCGGTGCCCAGGATGGAGCTCTTGCCGTTGCCGGCGAGGTTGTATTCCTGGATCTCGACCTGGTCGTCGCCGAACTTGTCCTTGGCGCCCTTTTCCGTGTAGCCCACAGTGGCGATCTCAGGCTCGGAGTAAGTGACCTTGGGGATGTTGACGTCTTCAACAACGACCGGCTTCAGGCCGGCGATTTCCTCGGCCACGAAAATGCCCTGCTGGTAGCCGCGGTGGGCAAGCTGGACGCCCGGGACGATGTCGCCGACGGCGTAGACGTTGCCGACGCCGGTGTGCAGGCGTTCGTTGGTGATGACGAAACCGCGGTCGATCGTGACGCCGGCCTCTTCGTAGCCAAGGTTGGCCGTGACCGGTCCGCGGCCGACGGCCACGAGGAGAAGGTCGGCTTCGAAGGTCTTGCCGTCCACCAGCGTGACCTTGACGCCGTTCTCGTTCTGCTCGACGCCCTGGAAGAAGACGCCGGTGGAGAACTTGATGCCGCGCTTCTTGAAGGCGCGCTCAAAGTTCTTGACGATCGCGGCGTCCTCGTTCGGGACCAGCGACGGCAGGCCTTCGACGATGGTGACGTCTACGCCGAAGGACTTCCAGACCGAGGCGAACTCGACGCCGATGACGCCGCCGCCCAGGATGATCGCGCTCTTGGGGATGTAGTCCATGGTGAGGGCTTCGTCGGAGGTGATGACCTTGCCGCCGATTTCCAGGCCAGGCAGCGTGCGGGAGTAGGAACCCGTGGCGAGAACGATGTTCTTGCCCTTGTAGGCCGTGCCGTTCACGACGACGGTGTCCGTGCCCTGGAGCTTGCCCTCACCTTCGATGACGGTGATGCCCTTGGACTTGATCAGGCCCTGCAGGCCCTTGAACTTGCCGGCGATGATGCCGTCTTTGTAAGCGTTGACAGCGCTGATGTCGATGCTGTCCAGGGTGACGTTGACGCCGTACTTCGCGGAATCGCGGGCGTGGTCGGCCAGTTCGGCAGAGTGCAGCAGCGCCTTGGTGGGAATACAGCCGTTGTGCAGGCAGGTTCCACCGAGTTTGCCCTTCTCCACGAGGCCGACGGTGAAGCCAAGCTGAACGGCCCGGAGGGCCGTGGCGTATCCGCCGCTGCCGCCACCGAGTACCAGGATGTCGAATTCTTGCGCAGTTGCCTGATCGGCCACTTAGACGCTCCCTCGCGTGAACGATGACACGAGAGTACGCATCATCTGGTCTTGGAACTTGCTCTGCCGTGATTATGCCAGCAGGCCGGTTCCCTTTCATTTGTGACTACCGAGGTTCACCTTAGCGAACCACTTATCCATGCTCCACCTTGCCGCGACTTTTGTGGAGCGCTTGTGTCCAGTGTCACGCGGCAGTGTGGCGGGCGGATCACACCGCCCGCCACACTGCCGCGGCGCCGGTCAGGCTGAGGCCAGGAGATCCTCGACATACGCCACGAGCGTGCGGACCGTGCAGCCAGTGCCCTGCTTGGGCGTGTAGCCGTACGGTGCGCCGTTGTTAAAGGACGGACCTGCAATGTCGATGTGCGCCCAGGGGATCGGCTGGCCGTCCTTGCCGTTGCCCACGAATTCGCGCAGGAACACGGCGGCCGTCATCATGCCGCCGTGACGTTCGCCGATGTTTGCCAGGTCCGCGACCTGCGAGTCCAGGCTCGGCCTCAGCTCCTCGGGCAGGGGCATGGGCCAGACCAGCTCACCGGCGCGGTCCGCGGCGTCCTTGAGCGGCCCCGTCACGCTGTCGGCGCCCATGACGCCCGCGGTGCGGTTGCCGAGCGCGATCAGCTGCGCCCCCGTGAGCGTGGCGACGTCGATGATCGCGTCCGGGAACTCCTGGCTCGCGGCGACGATGCCGTCGGCCATGACCAGACGGCCTTCAGCGTCGGTGTTGAGCACCTCGACGGTCTTTCCACCGAACATCGTCAGGACGTCCGCCGGGCGTGAGGCGGCACCGGACGGCATGTTTTCCGCGATGCAGAGCCAGGCGGTCGCCTTGACCGGCAGGCCCAGGCCCGCCAGGGCGAGCACCGTATTAAGGACGACGGCGGCGCCCGCCATGTCGCTCTTCATGTCGCCCATGCCGAGTGCCGGCTTAATGGAGATGCCGCCCGTGTCGAACGTGATGCCCTTGCCCACGAGTGCGATCTTCTTGGTGGCCTTCGCCGGCGCGTATTCCACCTTTACGAGGCGGGGCTGGCGTGAGGAGCCCTTGCCGACGCCCATGATGCCGCCGAAGCCCTCCTTCTCGAGGCGTTTCTCGTCCCACACTGTCACCTTGACGGGCAGGCCCTTCGACAGTTCCTTGGCGGCATCCGCGAAGGACTCGGGGAACAGGTGGCTCGGCGGCTGGTTCACCAGGGAACGCGTGGCGTTGACGGCCTTGCCAAGCAGGCCTGCGCGCTTCAGGGCCGGCTCAAGTTCCTTGTCGGCGGCAAAGTCCGTGAAGATGACCACGTTGCTGACAGGGTCCTTAAGGCCGTCCTTCGAGGAACGGTATTCCGTAAATGAATAGGAGCCCAGTGCCGCGCCCTCGGCGACGGCGGCGACATCGGCGACGTCCGCCGTCGGGAAGGCCAGCGTTACCGTGGCCAGTCCGGCCAGCTGGCGGACGGCCGAACCGGCGGCGCGGCGCAGCGCCTCGCGGGTCAGCGGCTGGCCGCCGATGACCTTGCCGACGCCAGCCAGCACAATCACGGAGGCGCCGGTTTCGGGAAGTCCGGGGAGGCGGACGGCCTGGTCCGCCGCCCCCGTGATGCCAAGAACCTTCAACGATTCGGCCAGCGCTTCGGCCGACTTGGCCGTCAGCGGGTTCTCGAGGAGGACCGGACCGTTCGCGCCCTGTCCTACACCGATGACGACCGCGTCGCTGGCAGCCTTCTTGAGGTCGCGCGCAATGGCACTAATGTTGATTTCACTATTCTTGACCACGAGGATCAGTCCTCAATTCTCTGTGACGGTTCGGGCAGGAAGTCCATGTGAGGCGCCCTGCCATGGGTACCCGGACGCCGTCCGAATGGGAGGCCGCCGGAAAACACTGGCCCTCAGCAAAGGCCAGTTCCGATCGTAGTCTCTCGGCCGCCGCGCAGCCGGATTAATTGAGAGCCGCGCCACTTCCGTGCAAGGAATGCTGCGGAGATCCACAGCGTTATGGACATTAACCCCGACCACGAAAGGAACTTGCCGTGTTTGAACGGATTTCCGGCTCGCTGCTGGACCCCGATGCGCTCTATGCCAAAAACATTGAGCTGTTCCACAGCCCCGAACTCCGCGGGCTGAATCTGGTGATGGGCTTCACCGGTTTTGCCGACGCCGGCCACGTGGTCAAGCAGATCACGGCCGAACTGCTGGACACGCTCGATTCCGAGCGCGTGGCCGTGTTCGACGCCGACCAGCTGATCGACTACAGGTCCCGGAGGCCGCACGTGTCCTTTGTGGAGGACCACCTGGAGGATTACCAGGCCCCGAGCCTTGCGCTGTACCGGCTGGTCGACGGCCTGGGTAAACCATTTCTCTTCCTCGCAGGATTCGAGCCGGACCTGCAGTGGGAACGCTTCGCCCGCGCCGTGGTGCAGATCGTCGACGCCCTCGACGTCAACCTTGTCACGTGGATCCACTCCATTCCGATGCCCGTGCCGCACACCCGCCCGGTTGGCGTGACGGTGCACGGAAACCGTCCCGAACTGATCGAAGGCATCTCTGCCTGGAAGCCCACCGTCGAAGTGCCGGCAGCCGTGGGCCATGTGTTGGAACTCCGCCTGATGGAAGCGGAGCGCAACGTGGCGGGCTACGTCATCCACGTGCCGCATTACCTGGCCGAGGCCGAATATCCGACGGCGGCCGTCGCCGGGCTGGAGTACCTGGGCGCCGCGACGTCCCTCATGCTTCCCGCCGACAGGCTCCGGGAGTCGGGTCGTGAGGTCGGACGGCAGATCGCCGAACAGATCGAGGCCTCGGCGGATGTCCAGCAGGTGGTTTCGAAGCTGGAGGCCCGCTACGACGAGAAAGCCGAGGGCACCGTCCGGCGGTCCCTGCTGGCCGACGAAAATGACGAACTGCCCGACGGCGATGCCCTGGGTGCCGCTGTTGAGGCCTACTTGGCGCGAGAGACTCCAGGTCAATAATCCTCGTCACTAAACCTGACGATAAAATAGGATTTTTGCTGACGGCGGGCATAATAAAAAGGTGACTGCACCCCGCGCCTGGCTCATTTGGTCCATCGGTATTTTCTCTTACCTGGTGGCTGTGACCCAGCGTACGTCGTTTGGCGTGGTGGGCCTCGAGGCCACCGAGCGGTTCCATGCCAGCGCCTCGGCAATTTCGTTTTTCACGGTGCTGCAGCTGCTGGTCTACGCCTCGCTCCAGATCCCCGTGGGCGTCCTCGTGGACAGGTTCGGGTCCCGGGCCATGATTGCCGGCGGCGCCGTGCTCATGGGGCTCGGCCAGCTCCAGCTCGCCTTCGCGGAAAGCGTCCCTGCCGGCGCGCTCGGCCGGGTGCTGGTGGGCGCCGGCGACGCCATGACGTTCATCTCCGTCATCCGGCTGGTCCCGCTCTGGTTTGCCCCAGCCCGGGTGCCGCTGCTGACCCAGCTCACCGGGATGTCGGGGCAACTCGGGCAGCTGCTCAGTGTGGTGCCGTTCGCCTTCATTCTGCATACTGCCGGCTGGAGCCCCGCCTTTCTGTCATTGGCGGGGCTGTCCGGCGTCGCAGTGGTCTTCGTCACTCTGTTGCTGCAGGACGCACCGCCAGGTACTCCCCAGCAGCAGTCAACAAAGGGTCTGCGGGCCACCGGCGTCTCGCTGTCCCGGGCCTGGAAGCAGCCCGGCACCCGGCTTGGCATGTGGAGTCACTTCACTATCCAGTTCAGCGGCACCGTGTTCGCCATGACCTGGGGATATCCCTTCCTGATTTCGGCGCAGGGCCTGGACGCCGGCACCGTGGCCGCGCTCATGTCCCTCTACGTGGCCGGTGCCATCGGCGCCGGGCCGCTGATCGGGCGGTTTGTGTCACGGCACCCCCTCCGGCGCTCCACCATGGTTCTCCTCCTGGTCGCGGCTACGGCCGCGGCCTGGGCGGCGGTGCTCCTCTACCCAGGCCGCTCACCCTTGTGGCTGCTTGCCGGGCTTGTGGTGGTGCTGGCCATCGGAGGGCCAGGGTCCATGATCGGCTTCGATTTCGCCCGCACCTTTAATCCGGCGCACCGCATCGGTACCGCCACCGGCATCGTCAATGTGGGCGGTTTCGTCGCCGCCCTCGTCGCCATCTTCCTGATCGGCGCCGTCCTGGACATCCTGTACTCCACCGGGTTCTCCCACGGGGTGCTGTATGGCCTCGAACCGTTCCGCGTCGCCCTGTCCGTGCACTTCCTGATCCTTGGCATCGGGTCCGTCGCCATGCTGGCGGTCCGCCGCAAGGTGCGCCGGCAGATGGCAGCCCAGGGGGTGGTGGTTCCGCCGCTGCTCCAGGCCATGGCCGAGCAGCGCAGGGCGCGGAACGCCCGGCGCAAGTCCTCGTCTCCCGGCTAGCATTTCGGTCCGCTGCCGGGCGGACCGCCGCCTCGCAGTTCCGCGGCTGACGGCTGACACTATCCCTCCACATCCGGCATTGATCCACATGCCGAAAGCCGGACCTACCGGGCGGTAATGGACTGCTGGAGGCTGGAGGCATGACCGCACCCCAGCACCTGACCATTAACGGCCCCGAAGACATCCTCGGATATGTACCGCACACGCTGGGGTACTGGCCATCCCGCAGCCTTGTGGCCATGACCATGCAGGGAAAGCGGCTTGGGGCCACGCTCCGGGTCGACCTGCCGGAGGCGGCGGCATCCAGGCGCGGACGGGAAGACTTCGCCCGCGCCGTGGCCGACTACCTTCTCGCGGACAACGACGCCGACGGCACGCTGCTGATGTTCTTCACGAACGTCGGCTGGGCGGAGGACGCCGGGCCCCGCGTCAACCGGGCACTGTTGGCAGATCTCGAATCCGCTCTTGGACTGGCCGGAATGCCGGTGCGGGACGCCTGGTACGTAGGCGAGCAGTACTGGCGGAACGTGTACTGCACTGACACCGGCTGCTGCCCCCTGCCGGGACGTCCCGTAGCCGAGATCCGCGACAGCCGCCTCAACGCAGAGATGGTGTATCTGGGCAGCAGCGTCGGGTCGCCGCCCGGAGACGATCCAGCCGGCGGCGGCGCCTCGGGACCGCATCCTGCGGTGCTGGCATCTGAACGGCACTGGGCGGCCGAGCTCTGCACCCGGCGGACCAGCCGTCCCCAGTTCGACAGGGTGCTGGACGCCTGGGAACTGGCGCTGGGTGCCAAATCCGGCGCCGAACTGCCGGACGACCTTGCAGGCTTCCTGCGCGCGACCCTTGGCGTACCCTCCTGGCGCGACGCAGTCCTGGTGATGGCGGCGGCGGGGCGACCTGCAGCCGTGGCCGGTGCCGAGCAATTCGGCATCTTCTCGGGCCGGCCGGGCCCCCCGGCGATGGGTCCGTCATTTGCGGGACTGCCGGAGGCCGAACGGCCTGGAGGACTGGCGGCCTCAGCCCCGGGGGCGTCGGGCGCGGCCGATGATGCGACTTCCGGCGGGAAGCCCGAGCCGGCCACCATTCCCGGCTATGGCGAGGTCCTCTTGGGCCTGAGCCCGGATCTGCCGGACTGGAGCAGGATGAAATGTCTTGAGGATGTGATGCTGCAGCTCGTGTCCTGCGGCCCCGGCGAGGCGCAGGCAGCGGCATGGACCGCCAAGGGGTGGATCGAATGGTGCCGGGGGAGGGGCTCCTTTGCCCACGCCTCGCTGGACCGGGCACTGGAGGCGACCCCCGGATACAGGCTGGCGGAACTTCTTTCCGAGGTGGTCCGCCGGGGAACCATCTGCGGCTGGGCGGCCAGGCGGGAGGCGGCCTGGCAGAAATTCGGAACGGACGCCGCCTAGCGCAGCCGCTCCCGCGGAGGGTTGCCCGTCGGCTGCCCTTACGGTCGCATCGGCCCCTGATTGGGAAAATCATGAGACAATGGTTGCCGAGACCCGGTTGGGTCCGTGAATCAGTGCTTGCAGTGGAACCGGAAACGGGAACATTGCGGCCGCTCCGGCAGTTCTACTTAATGGCTCTGTCGGTCGTGGTTGCACCTGATGTCAATCACGGACTTGACAGGGTCATAGTGGTGTTGCCCGTATGGTGATTCCACAGACCGCCGCTAGAAAGGTTTTCTGTGACCCCGTCTTCCGCGAAGAAGGAACCCGCCGCCCAGGCCGATGTGTCTGCCGAGGACAAGAAGGCGGCAACCAACGCCAAGCGTGCAGCTACCCGTGCCGCCAATAAGGCCGTCAAGGATGCTGCCGTCGCCGGTGGCGACGTAACGTCCGCCGCTAAGCCCGAACCGAAGAAGCGTGGCCCCAAGCCCGGCGCCAAGGCCGCAGCCGAAGCTGCCGGAAGCCGTTCGACATCGGACGATGACGTCGATGAAGCCGACGAAGATCTCGAGGATGCATCGCCTGACGCCGCCGACCTTGTTGAAGAAGGCGACGAGACCGGCAAGGCTGCTGCTGCGCCGACAGGTTCAGGATTTGTCTACTCCGATGCCGACGACGACGACGCTCCTGTCCAGCAGGTCATGTCGGCAGGTGCGACCGCCGACCCCGTCAAGGACTACCTGAAGCAGATCGGCAAGGTTGCACTCCTTAACGCCGAACAGGAGGTTGACCTCGCTCTCCGCATTGAGGCCGGCCTGTTCGCCGAAGAGAAGATCAACGCCGACGACGGCTCCATGGATCCGAAGTTCAAGCGCGAGCTCGAATTCATCATCCACGACGGCAAGCGCGCCAAGAACCACCTCCTCGAAGCCAACCTCCGCCTCGTGGTGTCCCTGGCCAAGCGCTACACCGGCCGCGGCATGCTGTTCCTGGACCTCATCCAGGAAGGCAACCTGGGCCTCATCCGTGCGGTTGAGAAGTTCGACTACACCAAGGGCTTCAAGTTCTCGACCTACGCCACCTGGTGGATCCGCCAGGCCATCACCCGCGCCATGGCGGACCAGGCCCGCACCATCCGCATCCCGGTGCACATGGTGGAAGTCATCAACAAGCTTGCCCGCGTGCAGCGCCAGATGCTGCAGGACCTCGGCCGCGAACCCACGCCGGAGGAGCTGGCCCTTGAGCTGGACATGACCCCCGAAAAGGTTGTCGAAGTCCAGAAGTACGGCCGCGAGCCGATCTCCCTGCACACCCCGCTCGGCGAGGACGGCGACTCCGAGTTCGGCGACCTTATCGAGGACTCCGAAGCCGTGGTTCCGGCCGACGCCGTGAGCTTTACACTGCTGCAGGAACAGCTCCACTCGGTGCTGGATACGCTCTCCGAGCGCGAAGCCGGCGTGGTTGCCATGCGCTTTGGCCTCACGGACGGCCAGCCGAAGACTTTAGACGAAATCGGCAAGGTCTACGGCGTCACCCGTGAGCGCATCCGCCAGATCGAATCCAAGACCATGTCCAAGCTGCGGCACCCGTCGCGGTCCCAGGTCCTGCGGGATTACCTGGACTAGGACATGCTGGACCAGTAGCTCCAAGGCGAGGGCCGCCGCCGGACAAACCGGCGGCGGCCCTGGCTTTCGCTTTTCAGCCGGAGGGCGCTGATCCCGTTCCTGATTCCGGACAGAAGAAAGCCAGGGTCCCTTTCGGGAACCCTGGCTTTTTTGCTTCGAGCTTTTCAGCTGCGTGGTCTAGTCGACCGGTACCGGTGCCTTCTCATGAAGCCGGCCCGTCTCGTCGTGCCAGTCCGAACTCAGCGGCTTGAGCGTCGCTTCGACGGCACGTGAATGGTGAGCGCAGAAGAGCAGCTCACCTCCGGAGGACTCGAGTACAACCCGGACGTATGCCTGTGCACCGCAACGGTCGCACCGGTCAGCTGCGGTGAGTGTGCGGTCGGCAACTGCTGTTGTCATGTCGGCCTCCTTAGTAGATCTGTACATCTATATAACCAGTATTCGGCGCCAAAGCATGGCAAGGATGTGTCACTTTCGCTGTGCGCGTATCACGTCTGCGTAACGAACCAGGGCCGCCGGGTGCTCCGGCGGGAGTGGCAGCCGGGGGCAAAGGGGCCGCGGGACTAGGCTGGAAGGAGTCGTTTTATGCCTTAGCCGGCCCGCCGCTGAAGGAGTGCACCACCTGTGACACCGAGTTCTGATTACACCGCACGCCACCTTTCGGTGCTGGAGGGCCTGGAGGCCGTCCGCAAGCGTCCGGGCATGTACATCGGTTCCACGGACTCCAGGGGCCTCATGCACTGCCTCTGGGAGATTATCGACAACTCGGTGGATGAGGCCCTGGCCGGTTTTGGCCACGACATCAAGATCATCCTTCACGCCGACAACTCCGTGGAGATCCACGACGACGGCCGCGGCATCCCGGTCGACATGGAACCCAAGACCGGCCTGACCGGCGTGGAGGTCGTCTTTACCAAGCTGCACGCCGGCGGCAAGTTCGGCGGCGGCTCGTACACTGCCTCGGGCGGCCTGCACGGCGTGGGCGCGTCGGTGGTCAACGCGCTGTCCGCCCGGCTCGATGTGGAAGTGGACCGCGGAGGAAAGACGTACAAGATGTCCTTCCGACGGGGCGAGCCCGGGCGGTTTAAGGACAGTGGCCCCCGGCCCGATCCGGCGGCCGATTTCACCCCCTTTGTGGACGATTCGGTGCTTGACATCGTAGGCAAGGCCAAGCGCGGCGTCACCGGAACGCGGATCCGGTATTGGGCCGACCGGCAGATCTTCACCACGGACGCCAAGTTCTCCTACGAGGAACTGGCCGCCCGAGCCCGCCAGACCTCCTTCCTGGTTCCTGGTCTGAAGCTGACCGTCCGCGACGAACGCAAAGTTCCCGGTACCCCGGGGGAACACGGTCCCCATGAGGAGGTGTTCCACCACGACGGCGGCATCTCCGAATTCGTGGAATTCCTCGCCATTGACTCGGGGGTCACTGACGTGTGGCGGCTGCACGGGGCCGGCAAGTTCAAGGAAACCGTCCCGGTGCTGGACGACAAAGGCCACAGCAAGCTGGCCGAAGTGGAACGTGACTGTGAGGTGGACGTCGCCCTGCGCTGGGGGATCGGCTACGACACCGCCGTCCGCAGCTTCGTCAACATCATCTCCACCCCCAAGGGAGGCACGCACCAGGCAGGCTTCGAGCAGGCACTGGTCAAGACATTCCGCAAGGCCGTGGAGACCAACGCCAGGAAACTGAAGGCCGGCAACGACAAAATCGAGAAAGACGACATCTTCGCCGGCCTCACCGCCGTCCTGACTGTCAGGCTCGCCGAACCGCAGTTCGAGGGCCAGACCAAGGAAATCCTGGGTACGTCGGCGGTCAAGGCGATCGTGGCCAGGGTGGTGGAGCGGGAGATCTCCGCCAAACTCAACTCCGCAAACCGCAACGACAAGGCGCAGTCAGCGCTGCTGCTTGAGAAGATCGTCAGCGAGATGAAGTCGCGCATCTCGGCCCGCGTCCATAAGGAGACGCAGCGCCGCAAGACCGCGCTTGAGACGTCGTCAATGCCCACCAAGCTGGCGGACTGCCGGACCGACGACGTTGCCCGCTCCGAACTGTTCATCGTTGAGGGCGACTCCGCCCTGGGCACGGCGAAGCTGGCACGGTCCTCCGACTTCCAGGCGCTGCTGCCCATCCGCGGAAAGATCCTGAACGTCCAGAAGGCCTCGGTGGGCGACATGCTGTCCAACGCCGAATGTGCCGCGCTGATCCAGGTGGTCGGGGCGGGCTCGGGCCGCAGCTTCGCGATCGAGGCGGCCCGCTACGGGAAAGTCATCCTGATGACCGACGCCGACGTCGACGGCGCCCACATCCGCACTCTGCTGCTCACGCTGTTCTTCCGCTACATGCGCCCCATGGTAGAGGAGGGCAGAGTCTTCGCAGCCGTGCCGCCGCTGCACCGGGTGGAAGTCATCAACCCCGGCCAGAAGGCCAACGAGATGATCTACACCTACTCGGAGGCCGAGCTTCACACACTGCTGGCCAGGCTCGCCAAGGAGGGCAAGCGGTACAAGGAACCGATCCAGCGCTACAAGGGCCTGGGGGAGATGGACGCAGGACAGCTCGCCGAAACCACCATGGATCCCCGGCACCGGATGCTCCGCAAGGTGAACATCGAGAACGCCCAGCGCGCGGAGGCCACCTTCGACCTGCTGATGGGATCGGACGTGGCGCCGCGGAAGGACTTCATCATAGCGGGGGCAGCCAGCCTGGACCGGGAGCGCATCGACGCCTGACCGCGGCGAAGCGGCCCGGCGGGCCGGCTCAGCCCAGCAGGCCGGGCACTATCAGCAGAGCGGTGGGCATCGCCAGCAGCAGGATGCACACGGCCAGCACCGCAGCCCGGAGGGTACCCGGAAGCGGCGGACGCGGTGAGAGAAGTCGGCTGACGCGGGACGCCGTCGTGCCGGCCGGGCCGGCGCCGCCGGCACCCTCGGGAAACTGCAGGCCGGAATCGGAAAGTCCGGCCGGTCCCATGGCCGGTGCCGCCTGCGGGACGGCGGATCCGCTGGCCACGATTGCTATGGCTTTGATCAGCGTGGCTTTGCTCTCCGACTTGAGGGCAACGTCATCCGCGAGCATCTCGATCAGGGAATTGACGGCTTCCTGTGCCAGGCGCGTCGTGGGCAGCCAGGGAAGGGCCTGGCGCCAGGCAGCGAACGCCCACAGCAGGAGGTGGTGCCGCTGGTTCAGGTGGGCGTTCTCATGAATCAGCACCGCCCGCAGTTCGGCGGGTTCCAGGGCCGCCAATAGCCCGTCGGAGAGCACCGTGACGGACCGTGCTCCGCCCGGCAGGCAATAAGCCACGGGAGAATCGTGGTTGATCACCATGGTGCCCGTGCCGTCAGCGGACGGCGAGGCCAACAGTGCCAGCAGTTCGCGGTGCCGCCGGCGCTGCCGCCCGATCTTAAAATACGTCAGCAGCAGCGTGAACACGAGATGCGCCGTCAGCAGCGCCGCCGCCGACAGTGCGAAGAGGTGCCAGAAGCCGAGTGCGGTGGTGGGAGCGTTCTGGAGCACCATTCCGGCCAGTGCCCGCAACCCGGCGATCAGATTGTCGCCGACAGGCTCCAGACCGTACACCAGCATGGCGCCGATCATCGAAAGGCCGCCGGCGAGGCCGATGGCCTGCCACAGCAGCATGGCGGTAAACGGATCCCGGGCCGGCCACTGGGCGCGGGAAAGAAGGATAGGTACCGGCCAGGCCAGTACTATGGCCAGGACCGCCAGGAAGTATGAGGTCCAGAACATCGTCCGCTAGCTGTGGCCAAGCAGTTTGCGCAGCGTCTCAGCTTCACTTTCCGTCACGGAACCGATAAACCGGGCAAGTACGGCCTCGCGGTCCGGAGCCGATCCCAGGACTTCGTGCATGAGCTCGGCGGTATGGTCTTCGCGGCTCGACACCGCCTGATACCGGTGGGGCCGTGTGCCGCGTTCGCGTTCAACCAGGCCCTTCTTTTCGAGGCGGGAGAGCACCGTCAGGACCGTGGTGACCGCAAGGTCTTTGCCCACGTGTCCTGCCGCGCCGCCGTGTGCTGCCGTGCTCAGCGCGAGCATGTCGCGCAGAGTGTTGGCAGTCGCTGCTTCCTGGCCAGCCCAGAGCAGGTCCATCACTGCCCGTTCCAGTTCCCCAAGACTTGCCATTTGTACATCCTTCTGACAACGCATCGCCAGCGGCCGGCTGGCCGCCCCGTGCTCCGATTACGATTCTTCACCTCCAAATCTAGCGCGTTTGCGCCGTTCTTTCTACATGAGGTAGAACATCCGGCGCGCCGCTGCTCGTTGCAGGCTGCCGGCGGCGGTGTAACGATGTTTACAGCGTCGGAGCAGTGTTCTACACTCTGTAGAAGTTGATGTTCTACGCTACGTAGAAAACAGCGCTTGAGAGCTTGAGACCTAGCAAAAAAGTAGGGACCGCCTTGGAAGCCTTGGAAATCGCACGCTGGCAATTCGGCATCACCACCGTCTACCACTTCATGATGGTGCCACTGACGATCGGGCTGGGCCTCGTCGTGGCGGTGATCCAGACAATCTGGTTCCGCACGGGGAACCCGGCCTACCTGCGCATGACCAAGTTCTGGGGAAAGCTGTTCCTCATCAACTTCATCATGGGCGTGGCCACCGGAATCGTCCAGGAGTTCCAGTTCGGCATGGCGTGGAGCGAGTACAGCCGCTTTGTGGGGGATGTCTTCGGGGCACCACTGGCACTCGAGGCACTGCTCGCGTTTTTCGTCGAATCCACCTTTCTGGGCCTCTGGATTTTCGGCTGGAAGCAGCTCAAGAAAGGCGTGCACCTGGCCTGCCTCTGGATCGCCGTGATTGGTTCCGTCTTTTCGGCGTACTTCATCATCGTGGCCAACAGCTGGATGCAGCACCCCGTGGGCGTGAAGATGGTCGACGGCAGGCCCCACATGACCGATGCCTGGGCCGTCTTCACCAACAACACGGCCCTCGTGGCCGTCCCGCATACCCTCTTCGGCGCCCTTGCCGTGGCCGGCGGGTTCCTGCTCGGCATTGCGTGGTACCACCTCTGGCGGCGCCGCCGTGACGGCATCGACACCGTCGGGCCTGACGGCCGCGTGATCCCGGGCGAAGCGGCCATTGCCGGGCGTGACCGTGCCGACCACACCGTCTGGATCCGCTCCCTGCGGATCGGGGCCGTCGTCGCCATGATCTCCTTCGCGGGCACCGCCCTTACCGGCGACCTGCAGGGCAAGCTGATGTTCGAGCAGCAGCCCATGAAAATGGCCGCCGCCGAAGCCGCCTGCCATGACGGGACCGGGTTCTCCGTGCTGAGCGTGGGCAACCTCGGCTCGAAGAACTGCGATGAGATCAAAGCCGTGATCGAGGTCCCGGGCATACTCTCGTACCTCGCCAAGGGGGACTTCACCACCGAGGTCAAGGGCGTCAACAGCCTGCTGGAACAGTACAAGGCGGACTACGGCACCACGCTCCCGGACAACCCCATCTACGGCGAACGGGCCGGCCAGGAGATCCAGTACGTTCCGGTCATGGAGGTCACCTACTGGGGCTTCCGTGCCATGATCGGCTTCGGCGGGCTGGCAGCCTTGGCAGCACTCGTGGCATTGTGGCTCACCCGCAAGGGCACCGTCCCTGAGTCGCGCTGGCTCATGCGCCTGGCAGTTTTCGGAATCCTCGCCCCGTTCGGTGCCAACGCGACAGGCTGGATCTTCACGGAGATGGGCCGCCAGCCGTTCGTCGTCGCCCCCAACCCTGACCTCAACGGAATTGACCAAGTGTTCATGTTCACCGCCGCCGCGGTCTCCCCGGGCGTCTCCGCCGGTGAACTCCTGACGTCGCTCATTGTCCTTACGGCCGTGTACGCCGTGCTGCTGGTTGTAGAGGTGAAACTGCTCGTCAAGTACATCCGCGGCGGCGTCGTTTCTGCCATGCCGGAACTCGTGCACGCACCCATCGACGAAAACGAGGACGCCACGCCCGGTCCAGGCGGCAAGCCCGGATCCTCCGACGACGTCCTGGCATTCGCCTACTAAGAGCTGAGGATACCGACCATGGAACTTCTGCCCACGATCTGGTTCATCGCCATCGCCGTCCTTTGGACCGGCTACCTGTTCCTTGAGGGTTTCGACCTCGGCGTGGGGATGCTCATGAAGCTCTTCGCCCGCAACAACACCGAGCGCCGGGTGCTGCTCAACACGATCGGGCCAGTGTGGGACGGGAATGAAGTCTGGCTCCTGACCGCGGGCGGCGCCACCTTCGCCGCCTTCCCGTTCTGGTACGCCTCCCTGTTCTCAGCCCTCTATCTGCCGCTGCTCCTCGTCCTGGTGGCACTGATCTTCCGGGCCGTTGCCTTCGAGTACCGGGGCAAGGTGGACACCGACCGGTGGCGCAACACCTGGGACTGGGCCATCGCCGGCGGGTCCTTCCTCGCTGCCTTCGGGGTCGGCGCGGCGCTGGCACTGACCACCACTGGCCTGCCTCTGAACAGCAACGGCGACCGCGACGGCGGCCCCTTCTCCTGGTTCAGCGGGTATGCGCTGCTCGGCGGCTTCGCGGTGGCAGGCTTCGCCCTGCTGCACGCCCTCGCGTTCCTGGCACTGAAGACCGACGGCGACGTCCGCCACCGCGCCCGCCGCTGGTTTGTGCGGCTCCTTCCCGTCCTGCTCCTTCCCATGGCCGGCTGGGCCATCAGCGTGCAGCTCCTGAGCGGGGAGCTGTGGACCGTGGCCATCCTCGCCGTCGCCGTGGGTGCCGCGGCAACCGCCTGGCTCCAGGGGCGAAAGGGCAACGAAGGGCTGGCCTTCCTGGCCGTCGGAGTGTTCCTGCTGTGCGGAGCAGCTTCGATCTTCGGGGCCGTGTTCCCGGTAGTCCTTCCGTCCACTATCGATCCTGCGTTCAGCCTCACCGTCACCAACGCCTCGTCCTCGGACTACACCCTGGGGCTGATGAGCATCGTGGCGTGCGTCGGGCTCCCGCTGGTGATCGCCTACCAGGCTTGGACCTACTGGGTGTTCCGCCGCCGGGTCAGTGCCGCCCATATCCCGGAGGCGCACAGCTTCCTTCCCGCGATCGCCGCCAAGGCCCTGGCCCGGAACGACTGAGGACCCGTGAAACAGCAGTTCCCCGGCGGCCCTTCAACGCGCGCCGCCCTTTACGGTCTTGGCCTGCTCGCGGCGTTGAAGGCCCTCGCGCTGGTGCTCATGGGCCAGGCAGTGGCCTCCGTCCTGGCCGGCCTCATGGTGCGGGATCCCGCCTGGGCTGACCAGCTGGGCTGGGGACTGGCCGGTGTTGTCCTCCGGGCGGCTGCTGTCTGGGCCCAGGGTGTCGCTTCCCGCCGGGCCGCCCTCGGCGTCAAGGAGGAGCTCCGCTCGCAGCTCCTGGAGAAAGCCCTGCGGAACGGTGTCCGGTCTGCGGGCCCCGCGGACGGCGGCCTGGCCGTGCTGGCGACCCGGGGCCTCGATGCCCTGGACAGCTACTACACCCAGTTCCTTCCTGCTCTGGTGAACTGCGCGGCCATCCCGCTGCTGCTCGGCGCCCGGATCCTTTTTGCCGACTGGGTCAGTGCGGTGGTGATTGTGCTGACGGTGCCGCTCGTGCCGCTGTTCATGGTGCTGATCGGCCGCTACACGGAAGACAGAGTGCGGGACGCGCAGGCGTCGTTGTCCCGGCTGTCCGGGCACATGCTGGAGCTGGCCAAAGGCCTGCCCGTCCTGGTTGGGCTGGGCCGGGCCTCGGCGCAGCGCCGGGCTCTTGAAGACATCTCCGAGGAGTACCGGTCCCGCACCATGGGAACACTCCGGACCGCGTTCCTCTCTGCCCTGGCACTCGAGCTGATCGCGACGATTTCGGTGGCGGTGGTCGCCGTGTTCATCGGCGTGCGGCTGGTACACGGTGAGATGGCACTGGAAGCCGGACTCCTCGCGCTGATCCTGGCTCCTGACTGCTATCTTCCGCTCCGGGAGCTGGGAACGGCCCACCATGCGAGCGACGACGGCCGCGCGGCCCTCGCCGAAACCACGGCGGTGCTTGATTCACCGGAGCAGCAGCGGCTCGAACCCGGGCCTGCCGCGGCTGGGCGACGGCAGCAGCTTATTGACCTGACAGTCAGCAGACTCTCCGTCAGTTACGCCGGCAGGGAGGGTACCGCCGTCGGGCCCGTCAGCTTTTCCGCGCGGGCCGGCAGCGTGACGGCGCTGGACGGCCCCAGCGGCGCGGGCAAGAGCAGCATTCTCGGTGTCCTCGCGGGCATCATCGGCTCGGGAGGCGGCACCGAAGTCAGCGGCACTGTTGACGGCTTCTCCCCGGATGAGGTGGCGTGGGTGCCACAGCACCCGGTCATGGTTGCGGACACGGTGCGGGAGGAGATGCTGCTGTACCTGTCAGCCCGCCCGTTGACGGGCAGTCGCGTGGATGACGGCCACCGGGCCGGCGCAGTCCAGCGGTGCCTCGCCGCAGCCGGTGCGGCACACCTGGCAGGTAAGCATGCCGCCGAACTGAGTCCCGGGGAACTGCGCCGCGTTGCGCTGGCCCGGGGCCTGGCCCGGATCGAAGCGGGGGCCACCGTGCTGCTGCTCGACGAGCCCACCGCGCACCTGGACCGGGCGTCCGCCGACGTGGTCCACGACGCCATCCGGCACCTCCGTGGCCGGGCGACGGTGATCCTCGTAGCCCACGACCGGCAGACGCGCGAGCTGGCGGACCATATCGTTCCGCTTGCCGGCTCTGCAGACATCCCCGGGGACTCCCACACCGCGGCGGCCCGCGCCGGAACTGCCGTCGCCATCGAGGCGCCCGCGCCGGTGCGAGCCGGGACCGGCACGGACACGCCGCCGGCCATCCCTGCCACGGAGCTGACGGCGTCCACGCAGCACCTGCAGACGGTGCCGCCTGTTGCGGCGCCGCCGACGGCCGGTTTGCTGGCCAGGTTGCTCGCGCCGGTGCGCGGCAGGTTCGCCGGAGCCGGAGTCGTGGGAACCCTGGCTTCACTCTTTGCCATTGCCCTCTCCGGGCTGTCCGGCTGGCTGATCCTGAGGGCAAGCGAACAGCCTCCCATCCTGTACCTGCTTTCGGCCATCGTGGGCGTCAGGTTCTTCGGAATCGGCCGGGCCGTCCTGCGCTACTGCGAACGGCTGGTGCTCCATGAAGCGGTCTTTGCGTCACTGACCATGCTGCGCGGCCGGCTGTGGGAGTCCCTCAGCCGGCGGGCCCTGTCACTGCGGCGCCTGCTCCAGGGCGGCAACGTCCTCGGAGTGGTCATTGACGACGTCGACACCGTCCGGGACCTGCTGCCACGGGTGGTCCTTCCGCCCGTTACCGCCGTGGCGGTGGCCGCAGTCGCGGCCGGCACATCGGCCTGGCTGGTGCCGGCTGCCCTGCCTGCGGTCCTGGCCTCGGCGGCCGTCAGCCTTGTCGTGGCGCCCGCGGCTGCGCTGTTTGCCGACCGGATGTCGGCCGGCACAGAACAGCGTCTCCGGTCGGGGGTCCTCCGCCGGGTCGCGGCGGCCCTCGACGCACGGGCGGAACTTCACGCCAACGGTGCGGCAGCGCCGGTGCTCCACGACATCCGCGCCGAGGACCGCGCGGCAACCCGCGCTTCCCAGCGCTCGGCATGGGCCGAGGGGCTCGGCCAGGCCATTACGGTGGCAGCCTGCGGCGCGGGGGCCCTTGCCGGCTCCGTGCTGGCAGCACCACAGGTCCTGGCGGGCGCCGCCGCGGCCCCCACGGTCGCCGTCGTGGTTCTTCTGCAGTTGGCGCTCGTGGAACCTTTTGCCGCCATGACGACGGCGGTACGCCAGTTTCCGGCGCTGCGCGCGGTGCTGCGCCGCGTCAGCGAGTCGGGTGTACTCGGTGCCGGGGGACCGGACACGGACGCACTAGTCCTGCCGGACGCCCGCACGGGCTGCCGTCCGGGCATCGAACTGGCCGGGCTGTCGGCCGCGTGGCCCGGCGGTGCCCCCGTGTTCAGCGACCTGTCCGCAGCGGCGGAACCTGGCCGCTGGCTGGCCGTCACCGGCCCCTCGGGGGCAGGCAAGTCCACGCTGCTGGCGGTCATGCTCGGCTTCCTGCCGGCCCGTGGAGGAAGCATCGCGGTCACGGGGGCCGCGGCATGGTGCCCTCAGGAGGCACACCTCTTCGACTCGACCATCAGGGGCAATCTGTTGCTGGCACGCCCGGAAAAGCAAGTCTCGGCGGCTGACGCCGAACGGGACATGCGCGAGGCGGTCACGGCAGTGGGCCTGGACCCGCTGCTGGGCCGGCTGGACGCCGGCCTCGACACCAGGATCGGACCGGGTGGCGCGTTTCTCAGCGGCGGCGAACGGCAGCGGCTGGCCGTGGCCCGCACCCTGATGACCAAAGCCGAGGTAATCCTGCTGGATGAGCCCACGGCCCACCTCGACGCCGAATCCGGCCGTGCGCTGATGGCTGACCTCCGCGCCGGGCTCCGTTCCCGCACGGTGGTGCTGGTGACACACAACCCCGCCGACATCAGTCCCGGGGACGCACTCCTGGCCCTTCGCCAGAGCGGCAATTCCACCGATGCTGAGGTGATGGCGCCGTCGCTGGCGTCCGGCTAGCCTGTTCCCATGACGCGATCAGACGTAGCCGCCGGCTGCACCGTTGACTTTCCAGGGCTGCGGTGGAGGAGCGCCGGGGCCCGGGACCTTGATGCGTGGGCGGCGCTCATCGCCCGGACGGCGGCAGTCGAGAAACCGGTGTGGTTTGAGCACCGGCCGGACCTCGAGCAGCTCATGGAGTCCCGGAAGAATCCGCCGGAGGACAACACCGTGCTGGGATTTGATCCGGAGGGTGTTCCACGGGCGTACGCGCGCATTACCAAGAACACGTCCAGCGATAAGTCGTACGGCTTCGGCTGCGTGGATCCGCGGTGGCAGCGACGCGGCGTCGGCTCTGCGCTGCTCGGGTGGCTTGAGGCCAGGGCGTGGCAGCGCTTTTTGGAGGACGTCGCCGTGGGCGGCCGCGTCACAGCCAGGCTGCGGATCCACAACGAGCAGCAGCACGAGCACCAGGCGGCGCTCTTCACCGCGCGCGGTTACGAGGTGGTCCGCTACTTCAACGAGATGCACCGGCCGCTGACCCCGCCATTGCCGGAGGCGGTCCTCGGCCCGGACCTTGAGCTCGTGACCATGGATCCCGAACTCAGCGAAGCCGTACGGCTCGCGCACAACGACGCTTTCCGCGACCATTGGGGCAGCGAACCCAAGGACGAAGAATCCTGGGGATATGTCGTCAACGACCCGCAGGCCCGCCCCGACCTCAGCGCCGTGGTGCTGGAACGCAGCACCGGCAAGGTGGCGGGCTACCAGCTGGCCGCCCATGACCAGGAAAGTGCCGTGACGCGCGGGTTCAGCGAGGGTTACACCGATCTGCTCGGCGTGCGCCGGAAATTCCGCGGCCGCGGCATTGCACGCGCGCTGCTGGCGGATGCGATGCGGCGGTTCGCTGCGGCTGGGCTCGACGTGGCGTCACTGGATGTCGACTCCGAAAATCCCACGGGAGCGCTGGCACTGTACCTCAAGATGGGCTACCAGCCGGTCAACAGAAGCCTGGCGTGGGACAAGGTTCTCTAGGCCCGTCATGCGCATATTTCCTCACAGAACTGCCAGGCCGCCGGCAGTTACCGCGCCCGGTGCCGGCTACAAGAGGCCGAGGCGCTGGTTGCGGGTCACCGGCATCGTGGCACTCATCGCCGTGGTGTTGGGACTCGCCTCGACGGCAGCCAACCTGCTTTTTGAGCGGGCAGAGAAATCCAGCATCGCGGCGTATGGCGAAAGAATCCAGATCAGCAGCGGCGCCCTCAACGTGTACCGGAACGGACACACCGGCCAACCGCTCGTTCTCCTCAGCGGCCTCGGGACGGCGGCACCCGCCCTCGACTTCGCACCCCTGATCCGGGAACTTGGCAACTTCGACGTCACCGTGGTGGAGGGATTCGGCTACGGCTACAGCGACATGAGCGCCCAGGAGCGCAGCACCGAGAACATCAGCAAGGAGCTCCACGAGGTGCTCACCAAACTCAACATCAAGCGGCCCTATGTCCTGGCAGGACACTCGATCGCCGGCTTCTACACGCTGGATTACGCGAACCGCTACCCGAAGGAAGTGTCGGCGGTGATCGGAATCGATGCCACCATACCGAAAGCGGAGAGCGGACCCGTCGAGCTGCCGCTGCAGGATGCCAGTTGGGAACGGATCCCCTCTGTCACGGGGCTGGTCCGCATCGTGGGTTCAGTGGCCCCCGGCCTTGTCAACCCCGACGGCGACGCCTACACGGCAGACGAACTGGAGCGGATGCGCCTGATGCAGAGCTGGAACTTCGGGAACCAAGCTGTGGTCGACGAAACGGCCCGAATCGGAAACAACGCTGCCGCCCTCAGGGGCGTCAAGTATCCCGATGGGCTGCCCGTACTTGCCTTCATCTCAGACGAAAAGACACCCGAAACCCAAACCAAACAGCGCGCTGCGGAAAAGCTGCTGAACAACGTGAGGCGCCACGAGATCGTGACGCTCGACGGTGGACACTACCTGCATTGGACCCAGTCCAAGCGCATGGCGGAACTGATCACCACGTTCCTCGCCAAAGATCACTGACCAATACCCGAAGCGCAGGGCCAGCGGGAGGCCCGGCCTAATTCAGGCTAGCCCTCCACATCCGACAGGTGGTGGGTAACGTCGTGCAGGAAATACTGCGCGAGCGTCAGCACCGTGAATTCCGAACCGTTGCTGCGGAGCCCGGTCCTGCCCCATTGGGATTCCCTGACCCGGGCAAAGGAGGCGGCCACCTGTTCGCCCTCGGCCGTCAGCTCGGCACTGACCGCGGCGGGATCTGACCCGGCGTAATCGCTCTCCACGGCCGTCCGGTCCTGGTCCCAGTTTTCAAAGCGGGCGTTGTCATCGGTGAGCATCAGGTTCAGGCGCCGGTCGAAGAGACTGAAAACATCGCGTACGTGGCAGGCATATTCGAGGGTCGACCAGGTGCTGTCATCGGGGCGCTCAGCAGCGCCCGGACGGCGCAGAACAGCGCGCCACCGGGGGAGCATGTTTTCCACGCTGCCAGGCACCGTGGACGGCGTGACCGTCGAGGCGTCGAAGCCGCATTCGCTGCACGGGCGGGAGAGGACCCAGGTCCAGTCTTTTTCATCCGGGATGATAGGCATGGCAGTAGTCTAGGCCCGCCGGCAGCGCGGTCAGCCCGGCTGCTCCGCCTCAGGCCACGTCATGCTGGGCCCGATCGCCTCCACAGCCTGCGAGAGCGGAATGCCGGAACCGTCCCGGCGCCCGTGTTCCTGGGGAAGGGAACGGGCCACCCCGGCCAAGGACGAGGCCTTTGCCGGGCCGTGGCCGGCCCAGGCCAGCAGCAGCGTGTCCTCGCCCTTCAGGAACCGGTGTGCCCGGACCCCGGCGGTGGCCCTGCCCTTGGCCGGGTACTCGGACAACGCCGTGACCTTCGCGGCGCCCGGCGCCGTGCCCGGCAGGGCGCCGTCGGTCCCGGAAATCGTGACGACGACGGCGGCCTCGTCGCCGGGGGCGGCGGAACCAAAGAAAATCACCTGGTCGCCGGACGCAAGCTTGATGCCGGCCATGCCACCGGCGGTCCGCCCCTGGGGGCGGACACTTGCCGCGTTGAACCGCAAAAGCTGGGCCTGGCGCGTCAGGAACACGAGGTCGGCGTCGTCGGAACCCGCGGGCGCCACACCCACCACTGCGTCCTTGTCCTTGAGCGCGATGACCTCCCAGTCTTCCCGGTTCAGCGGGTAGTCAGGCTGCACGCGCTTGATGACCCCCTGCGCGGTCCCGATGGCCAGGACCTCATCCAGCGGCGCAAAAGCGACGAGTGTTTCGCCCTTCAGCAGCGTGATGAAGTCCTTGGCCGGGACGCCGCCGGCGAGGTTCGGCAGGCCGGACATCGGCGGGAGGACGGGCATGTCCATGACCTGGATGCGCAGCATGCGCCCCTGCGACGTGACTGCGGCGATCTCACCCCGGGCCGAGGTCTTGATGACGGAGCGGAACACATCATGCTTGGAGCGCGGCCCGGCTTCCGCGAGGCTGTCCTGGTTGGACGTCCTGGCTATCTGGCCCGATGCCGTAAGGATGGCCCAGCAGGGATCATCCGCTATCTCCAAGGCCAGCGGCGCGGCCTTGCCCTTGACGCCGGGGGCGGCCGCCGCAGCGACGGTGGGGGAGACGGCCTCGGATTCCAGCAATACCGTGCGCCGGGGAGTGCCGTATTTCTCCGCAATTTCCGCGAGTTCCCCGGAAACCAGTTCACGCAGCAGCGCGTCGGAACCAAGAATGGCTTCGAGCTCCTCGATCTCGCGGCGGAGCTGGTCCTGCTCCTTCTCGAGTTCGATCCGGGAGTACTTGGTCAGCTGGCGCAGCCGGAGTTCCAGGATGTAGTTGGCCTGGACCTCGGAGAGGTCGTAGATGGACATCAGGCGCTCCCTCGCCGCTGACGCCTCATCCGAGGACCGGATGATCTGGATGACTTCATCGATGTCCACGATGGCAATCAGGAGGCCCTCCACCAGGTGCAGGCGGTCCTTCTTCTTGCCCAGCCGGAACGCGGTCCGGCGGCGGACCACGTTGAGGCGGTGGTCGACATAGACCGTCAGCAGTTTCAGCAGGCCCAGGGTCTGCGGCTGCCCGTCCACCAAAGTGACGTTATTGATGCCGAAGGAATCTTCCATGGGCGAGTACCGGTAGAGCTGCTGGAGCACCGCGTTTGGGTTGAAACCATTTTTCAGCTCGATCACCAGGCGCAGGCCGTGCTTGCGGTCGGTGAGGTCAATGATGTCGCTGATTCCGGCAAGCTTCTTGCCGTTGACGGCGTCCTTGATCTTCTCGATCACCTTCTCCGGGCCCACCATGTAGGGGAGTTCGGTCACGACGATGCCCGTCCGCCGGGCAGACAGCTGCTCCACCTCCACCTTGGCGCGGGTCTTGAAGGATCCGCGGCCGGTGGCGTACGCGTCCCGGATGCCGTCCAGGCCCACGATCCGGCCGCCCGTGGGGAGATCGGGACCCGGGATGAACCTCATGATGTCTTCCAGGGTGGCGTCCGGGTTGGCGATCAGGTGCCGGGCAGCGGAGATGACCTCCACGAGGTTGTGCGGCGCCATGTTGGTGGCCATGCCCACAGCAATGCCCGTGGCGCCGTTGACCAGCAGGTTGGGGAACGCGGCCGGCAGGACATCCGGCTGGGTGAGCTGGTTGTCATAGTTCGGGACAAAGTCCACCACGTCTTCATCGAGGTGGTCGGTCAGCGTCAGGGCCGCCGCCGCGAGGCGGGCCTCCGTGTAGCGCGGCGCCGCAGGGCCGTCGTCGAGCGACCCGAAGTTGCCGTGTCCGTCGATGAGCGGAAGCCGCAGCGAGAAATCCTGGGCCATCCGGACCATCGCATCGTAGATGGCGGTGTCGCCGTGCGGGTGGAGCTTGCCCATGACCTCGCCCACCACACGGGCGCTCTTGACGTGGCCGCGGTCCGGCCGCAGGCCCATGTCGCTCATCATGTACAGAATGCGCCGCTGGACCGGTTTGAGGCCGTCGCGGGCATCGGGCAGTGCCCGGGAGTAGATGACTGAGTAGGCATACTCCAGGAAGGAGCCTTCCATCTCGGAAGTGACGTCAATGTCTACGATGTTTTCGGTGTAGTCCTGGGCGGTTTCCCCTGACGGGGCTGAAGTCTGGCGGCGGGCCATGGGGCTGGTAAATCCTTTTGGGGTGCACTTCGGGAGTCTTAGCTAGGCTAAGCCTATGGTGGATCAGCCCGGGGACGGCGTATATCCGGAATATTGGGAAGCCGATGTCGTCCTGCGGGACGGCGGGACGGCACACTTGCGGCCCATTCATCCCTCGGATGCTGACGCCGTTCAAGCCTTTCATGCCGGACAGTCGCAGAACTCAATCTACATGCGGTTCTTCGCGTTCAAGGCCCGGCTCTCGAGCAAGGAGCTCAAGCGGTTCACGGAGGTCGACTACCGCAACCGGGTGGCATTCGTGATCACCATCGGCGGGGAAATCATCGGGATCGGCCGCTACGACCGGCTCGACGATCCGGCCGAAGCCGAGGTGGCCTTCAACATCGCCGATGCCCACCAGGGCCGCGGCATCGGCTCCATCCTGCTCGAGCACCTGGCAGCCGCCGCCCGCGAAAACGGAATCCGGAGGTTCGCCGCGGAGGTTCTGCCGGAGAACCGAAAAATGCTGATGGTCTTTTCCGACGCAGGCTATGACGTCAAACGCCATTTTGACGACGGAGTCGTCAGCCTGGAGTTCAACATCGATCCCACCGACAAGTCGCGGGCGGTGATGGAAGCCCGGGAACACCGTGCGGAGGCGAGGAGCGTGCAGGACCTGCTGGCGCCGTCGTCGGTTGCGGTCATCGGGGCCAGCCGCAAGTGGGGCACCGTGGGGTACCAACTGCTGGAACACATCATTGAGGCAGGCTTCACCGGCCCGGTCTATGCCATCAACCCCGAAGCGCTGGAGCTCGCTGGGATGCTGTCCTTCGGCAGCCTCTCGGAGGTACCCGGGCCCGTGCAGCTCGCCATTGTGGCCGTGCCCTACGAGGAAGTCCCCAAAGTGGTGGACGAGTGTGCGGCCGCCGGCGTCAAGGGGATCGTCGTGGCGTCGGCGGGGTTTGCCGAGGACGGCGACCGCGGCCTGGTGCGCCAGCAGGCTTTGGTACGGCAAGCCCGGGCCAACGGCATGCGCGTGATCGGCCCCGCATCGCTGGGCATGGTGAACACGCATCCCGCGGTGTCGTTGAACGCCTCGATGGCCCCCAGCCTGGCCAGGCGCGGCGGCCTTGGCCTCTTCAGCCAGTCCGCCGCGATCGGGGTCGCCGTCTATGCCGCGTCCAGCCGCCGCCGCGTCGGCATTTCCACGTTCCTCTCGGCCGGCAACCGGGCAGATGTCTCCGGCAACGACATGATGCAGTACTGGGAGGACGACGCCGATACCACCGCCGTGGGTCTGTACCTGGAGTCGATCGGCAACCCGCGCAAGTTCTCGCGGCTGGCCCGCCGTCTGGCCCGCATCAAGCCCGTCATCGTTGCCAAGTCCAGCTCCATGGGCCTGCAGCTGCCTCCCGGGCATGCGGTGCGCACCACGCAGGCGCCCGCCGGCGCCGTGGACGCCATGATGCGCCAGGCCGGCGTCATCCGCGTGGAGACCATCGAACAGCTCATGGATGTTGCGCAGATTGTCTCCGCCCAGCCGCTCCCCAAGGGTGCCGGCGTCGCGGTCTTCAGCAACTCCAAGGCGCTGGGAAAGGTGGTGGCGGACAGTGCGGCGGCCCACGGCCTCGGCGTGGAAGAGATCGCGGCCGACCTGGATCTTGACACCGGCATGTCGCGTGCGCTGCCTGCCCTGCAGGGCCGCCTGCGCGAGATCCTGTCGCAGGACGCCGTGCACGCGGCTGTGGTGGCTTTCCTGCCGGCAAGGGGCCTGACAGTGGAGAAGATCGCGGCCGCGCTCGCCGCCTGTTCGGCCGAGGCCGGTAAACCCGTGGTGGCAGCGTTCACCGGCATTCTGGACCCCTCTGTCTATGTGGAGGGCATGGTGGGGGAGGATGCCCGGGCGGAACCGGTCCCGTGCTACTCAAACCCGGGGGCGGCCGTCGCCGCGCTCTCCGCGGTGGTGCGGTACGCCGAGTGGGCGAACCGTGACCAGGGGCTCTTCGCAGACCCGGAGGGCTGTGACCCCGAAGCCGCCCACGCCGACCTGGAACTGATGCTCACGGATGTCAAAGGCGAACAGCTGAAGGAGCTTGCCCCGGCGGACGCTGCGCGCCTGCTGGGGCACTACGGCGTCGAGGTGTTGCCCTCCGCCGGATTCGAAACGGCAGAGGAAGCCGTAGAAGCCGCGGACCGGCTGGGCTGGCCGGTGGCGCTGAAGACCACCGATCCGATGCTGCGGCACCGGCTCGACCTTGGCGGCGTGAGGCTGGACATCCAGGACCCAGAGTCCCTCCGGCTGAACATTCAGCAGATGCGGCGCGCACTCGAGCCTTACGGTTCCTCGTCGCTGGAGGTGCAGACAATGGCGCCGGTGGGCCAGGCCTGCACATTCCGCGCCATCGAGGACCCGCTGCTGGGGCCGGTTGTCTCGTTCGGGCTCGCGGGCGATGCCGTCAACCTGCTGGACGACTGGGCACACCGGGTGCCGCCGCTGTACGGTGCGGATCTCCGGGACTTCATCCGGAGCCCCAGGGCGTCCCGCAAGCTCTTCGGCTACCAGGGGCTTCCGGCCGTCGACGTTGCCGCGCTTGAAGACCTCGCCGCGCGTCTTTCCCGGCTCAAGGACACCCATCCGGAAATTGCCCTTGTGGAGTTCAACCCGGTCCTGGCCACACCGCGGGGCGCCTTCATACTGGGCGCGGACGTCCGGATCGGCAACGCTGCCCAGCGCACGGACAGTGCCCGCCGTGCCATGAGCAGCTGACCCCGGGTTAGCATGTGCCAAGCCGATCTGTGAAAATGGGGAAATGAGCTCCCAGCCTCCCACCTCGAAGCCTCAAGCGCCCGACCACAGCCCCCAGGCTTCCGTTCACCACAGCTCACACAACCACACGGCCCAGGGCCAGAGCCTGGACGGGGCCCTTCAGCAGGCCGGCTTCTACCCGCGACTGGTGGCCGACGTCGTGGATGACGCACTTGACGGACGGGACTGCGTGGCGCACCTTGTGCACCTCGAAACGCATTTCGACCGCGCCGAAGTCCGGCGGCACATCACCGTGCTGGTGCTTACCGACGACATGCTGGTGATCACGCATGTGGACGACCAGCAGCTCGATGACGCGGGCGAACAGATCGTGGCGCAGATTTCCACGGAGTCCGTACCCGTGACGCAGATCCGTTCCGTGGTGCTGAGCTACATGTACGCGCAGCCGCAGAACTACAAGCCCTCGGACCCCGTGCGTGAAGTCACGCTGGCCATCGCCTGGTCCGGCGGCCAGAGGCTCGAGATGGGCCCGGCAAGCTGCGGCGACCCTCAGTGCGAGGCAGACCACGGCTACAGCGGAACCATTGCCCAGGAGGACATCGTCCTGCGCATCAGCGCCGAGGCCGACGGACTCCAGGCGGTCCAGGACGCCAAGCTTTTTGCCCGGGCATTGCGGGCCGTCAACACGGCGTCCGCTGCCCCCGTTCCGCACGGGCTCCCTGCATCGCAGCCGCGCCCCCGGATGGGCGTCTTCTCGAACCGCCTAAGCCGCGGACACCAGCGCTGAAATGGGGCCCGACCACGACCTCCCCACCCCCGCCGCCCCGTTGACACTTTCCGCAGCACCGTCGCTTCCGCCCGCACCCGCCTACGGCCGGCGTTCCGTTGCCGAGGTGCTGGGCAGCGCCGCGGCGAGCCTCGGGGTCGACGGCTTCGAAAACAGGCTCGGCCTGCCACCGGCCAAGCGAATCTGCGTTGTCCTCGCCGACGGGCTGGGCCGCAGCCTCCTGAAACAAAAGTCCGCCCACACACCCTTCCTTCGCGACGTCATGCAGCAGGGCCAGGGGGCGGTGCCGGTGTGGCTGGACTCCGCGTTCCCGTCCACCACGGCGGCCTCCCTCGCGAGCCTTGGCACGGGCCTGGCTCCCGGCCAGCACGGACTCGTGGGATACGACGTCCTTGATCCGTCCCAGGACAAGGTGGTCAACATGCTGGGAAACTGGGACGCCGACGTGGACCCCCATGACTGGCAGCCTTTCCCCACAGTTTTTGAACGCGCCGCGGAGCAGGTCGACGTCACCACCGTCAGCCTTCCCCAATTCGGCGACTCGCCCATGACAAGGGCTGCCCTCCGGGGCGGCACGTTCGTTTCGGCGACCACCTCGCACGCCCGGACCGCTGCCGCGGCCGAGGTGATGGCGGGCTCCGACGCTTCCCTCATGTACTTCTACGTGAACGACCTCGACAAGGCCGGCCATCGCTACGGGTCCCAATCGCCGCAGTGGGAGCACCAGCTCGAGGAGCTGGACGCCACGGTCAAGCGCCTCCACGCGACTCTTCCGGCCGGAACCACTGTGCTGGTCACGGCCGACCACGGCATGCTCGATGTGGCCGAAGCCCAGCGGATCGACTACTCCGCCGACCCGGCGCTCGTGGCCGGTGTCAGGCACACTGCAGGGGAGCCGCGAATGCTCCACCTGTACCTTGAGGACGATGCCTGGAACGGCGACGGCGGTACCACCCGGCAGCGCTTGCTTGACGCCTGGCGCGGCCGGTTCGGTGACCGGATCTGGGCCTTTACCCGGGAAGAGGCGATTGCCGCCGGCCTGTTCGGGCAGGTCAGGCCGGCCGTGGAACGGCGGGTCGGAGACGTCATGATCGCCGCCCGCGATGCGCTGGCTTTCTACGACACACGCCGCGTGCGCCCCACGGCCATGGAAGTGGTGGGGCAGCACGGCTCCCTGACCAAGGCGGAACGCGAAGTGCCGCTGCTATGCTTCCAGGCTGCGGGCAAGGCCCCCGGCCGCAGGGGAGCCCGTGGCTGAGCTCGTCTTCTTCTCGGGAACCATGGACTGCGGAAAGTCCACCCTTGCCCTTCAGATGGACTACAACCACCGTGCCCGCGGACGCGGCGGGGTCCGCTTCAGCTGCAATGACCGCGCCGGCGGCTCCCGGATCTCAAGCCGTCTGGGGCTCGAAACGGACGCCGTGGAGGTCGTGGACACCACGGACTTCTGGGACGAAGTGGTACTCCGCCGGACCCAGGGGATCCGCGTCGACTACCTCATCTGCGACGAAGCACAGTTCTACTCGCCTGGGCAGGTGGAGCAGTTGGCACGTGTCGTGGACGAGATCGATGTTGACGTCTTCGCCTTTGGAATCACCGCGGACTTCCGGACCCGGCTGTTCCCCGGTTCACAGCGGCTTATTGAACTGGCGGACCGCGTGCAGGTCCTCCAGGTGGAGGCCCTCTGCTGGTGCGGGCGGCGTGCCACGCACAATGCCCGGACGGTAGACGGCGTCATGGTCATGAAGGGTGCCCAGGTGGTGGTGGGCGACGTCGAGATGGGCGGCGATATGGCGGTTTCCGGTGCGGAGACCGATTCCACAAGTTCGAGTCAGGTGCCGGTCGTTGGCTACGAGACGCTCTGCCGTCGCCACTTCATGCGCCGCGTCACCGCCCACGGCGCCAACATCATGGCCCAGCAGGACCAGCTGCTTCCGTTCGACGTCGACGCCTGCTTGTGGCAGGGAGCCAGCAGCCGTGCCGGCAGGACGGCTGCCGACGGCTGAACGCGACCTAGTCGCCCCTGGTGCCGAAGACTATTTCGTCCCAGCTCGGCACGCTGGAGCGCTTCGGCCTTGACGGCTGGCGCTCAGGTTCGTCCCGGTCCGGTTCCGGACGCGCGGATGAACCCTGGTCCGTTGCGGACCTGCCGGCGTCCAGCCGGCGCCGGGGGGTTCCCCCGCCGAGCAGCTCGTCAAGACCGACGTTACCGCCGGCAGGTCGGTCCGGACTGTCCGCCGGCGGGTTCATTGGCTTGTCCGTGGCCGCCGGGGCGGCCGGACCTTCCTTGCCCGCAGTGCCGGCCGGGCGAAGAGGGGACGGGACGATGGTGATTTCCCGCGTATCAGTGCTGACGCCGTCGTGAAGCTTGAGGGAATCGTCGGCTGAATCCTGGTGCTGGGGTGCGAGGCTGAGGCGGGACAGCATGGAGGGCCGGCCGTCACGCCGTCGGGTCAGCGGCCCAAACTGGGCTGCCGGCGAATCGGATGATTCCGCTTCCGCGGCCTCCGGTTCTGGTTCTTCCGCGTCCGCGCCGGATCCGTGAGGAATTTCCGGCAGCCTCGGGTGGGCCGCCGGGACCCCGTTGGTCAGCAGGAGCGCCAGGGCGTCGTCGCTGTTCTCATCCAAGCCAAGCCGCTGCCCCCTCCGGGAGCGCAGCATGTCCAGCAGGCCGTCGGCCTCCTTCTGCTGCTCTGCTCCGTTCCGGGCGGCAGTTTCGGCGTCCGTTTCAAAATCGAAGGGGCGGTCTGAAACCGCTGACAGGCGGCGTGCGGGAACCGGACCGTCCAGGGGTTCAAGCTCACTGAGCTGCTGCGCCCAACGGTTGGCATTCTGCAGCGACTTGCGGGAGGGATTGAACGTCCACATGGCCGGAGGCTCTTCGCCGATGCTGGAATGGCCGCCCGGCTGGGCATCGAACCTCGCCACGACCGTCCAGGTTCCGTCCGGGCGTCGCCAGGAATCCCATTCCAGCGTGGAGGACTCAATGCCGTGGGCGGTCAGGCGGTGGGCCACCATGTCCGCCAAAGTGGCCGGATGATCGCCGAAGGCCGCCCGGTAGATGTCGTGGCCGGGAGCGGGAGTCGCGACCTCCACTTTGCGGGCCTGCTGGGCTACGTACTCGCGTTCGGCCAAGACCGGTCCCTCGTACCGTTCAACCTTTTCCAGCGGCATTCCGGACGCAGCCGCAACCTCGGCGGCCGTTGAGCCGCTCCGGATCCTGGCCTGGATATCGCGCGGGGACATGGCCACAACCGGCGCGGCCGATGCCCGCACGGCAGGCCGGCTTGCCGCCAGCCGTAAAGCTTCATTGATCGGCAGCTGGAACATCTCGCCGCCGGTGCCGCACAACAGGAGATGCTCCCCGTCGTCGTGGACGCCTACAAGCCGTAGATCCTGCATACAATCCTCCACCCTGGCATTACTATCAATCGAAACTCTGCCACCCAAGCCTGTCTTTTCCTGTTAGGACGAAGGGCGCGCCGCGAAATTCCGGGACTTTCGGCACAGGGACGGCATTGCCGCCGGCGGTGGGAAGCCGCTGAAGACTGCTTGGGCGCAGGTATGGCTTTTCCCTGCAGCTTAGGGAAAAATGTGCCCCGGACCGGGCACAAACTGGCGGCGTCCGGCGTTGTGCACGTTGAATTACCCACCCGAGTCAACGGAGTGTGAGCAGCAGGCCATGGCGACAGACTATGACGCGCCGAGGAAGTCGGAAGAGGACCTCAACGAGGACTCGATTGAGGAGCTGAAGACCCGCCGTGCCGACAAACCGACGGCAGTGGTTGAAGAAGACGAAACCGACCTCGCTGAGGGGTATGAGCTGCCCGGCGCAGACCTGTCCGGTGAGGAACTGCTGGTCCGCGTCATGCCCGCCCAGGCCGACGAATTCACATGTTCCTCATGCTTCCTGGTCCGGCACCGTTCGCAGATCGCCCGTGAAAAGGACGGCCACCTGTACTGCCGCGACTGCGAAGGCTGAGGCCCGGCGAGCTACCTTGCGTTGAGTGCTGCCACCAGTTCATCCGGGCGGCGGGTGGAGGTCAGCCAGTACGGGGTGGGATCCGAGGTGTCGTTGATTTCAATGCGGACCACCGGATCTATCCAGCCGCGGATGCACAGGTAAGCGAGGCCGTTGAGGCGCGTGCCGCGTTCGGCCGTGGCTTCCTTGCCGCGGAACGCCTCCGCAGGTCCGGTGAGCCCGCGTTCAATGCTGGCCCGGCCCACCTGAAGCGTCCGGGCCGTCACTGTCAGCGCAGGCGTGGACAGTACCAGCAGGGCCGTCTCGACGGCGAACAGGACTACGGCCGCCGTGATTCCCGCGGTCATGCTGATGGGGGCGAACACCAGAATGCCGGCGCTGGCCAAGCCCGCAGCGACCAGCCAGATCCAGGCTCCCGGCCACAGCTTTTCGGTGAAAAGTACGGTGTCATCCTGTGAAGGCTGGTGGTGTGCAGGCACGGCTGCGCTTGATTCGGGCATGCACCCAGCTTTCCATCTTTGCCGTGCCATTTCATCCCGGCCGGTTCGGTCCTGCCAGGGCGCCGGGCCGGTAGGACTATGGCGCCCCCGGGCGATAGAGTGAGGAACTGTGACTGACGAAATAACAGCCATTACGCCTCCGCTGCAGCATGCGGCACCTGGAGCTGCGTCACCCGCAACAGCGGAAGCGCCGCCCGCAGCAGAATATGGAGCCCCAACTGTGCAGGTTCAACTGAAAATGCTCGACGCCGGCCTGGCGGCGCCGTCCTACGCCCACCCCGGTGACGCCGGGGCAGACCTGCGCGCCCGCGAGGATGTGGTCCTGGAACCGGGGGAGCGGCGCCTGGTGCCCACCGGGGTGTCGATCGCCCTGCCGGACGGCTTTGTGGCACTGATCCACCCGCGCTCTGGCCTTGCCACGAAACACGGGCTGACGGTGGTCAACGCGCCGGGAACTGTCGATGCGGGCTACCGCGGTGAAATCGCGGTGACGCTGCTGAACACGGACAAGGACAAGGCCATAGAACTCCGGCGCGGCGATAGAATTGCACAGATGGTCATCCAGCGTGTGGAGTACGCGCAGTTCGTTGCCGTGGGGGAGTTGAGCGACTCTGTCCGCGGTGCCGGAGGCTTCGGCTCCACGGGCGGCTTCGCCGTTCCTGGCGCCTAGTTCCGCAGCGGAAACGGCCCACGCCGGAAACCCTGAGCGTTTCCGGCGGGCGAAGCCTCCCGGACAGCGCGCCCGGCGGTCAGCGAAGACAAGATGCGGCGCCCGCGCGGCCGGCGCGACAAGATCACAACTAAGGAGACAACCCCATGGTTTTTGGGCGTGGCAGGAAAGCCAAGAAGGAAGAGGCCACAGAGCCGGCGGAAGTCCGCGAGGGCAACGCCGCCGATGCCGCTGACGACGCCACGGAAACATCCGGACGCAGCGCCACCGGCCCCTTCGATGTCTCAGAGATCAGCAACAGGGACGGCTATGTGGATCTGGGTGCCCTGCTCATTGCACCCCGGGACGGGCTACAGCTGCGGCTTGAGGTCGAGGAGGCCACCCAGCGGGTGGTGGCAGTAACCATGGACCTGGAGGGGTCGAGCCTGCAGTTGCAGGCCTTCGCCGCACCGCGTTCCGAAGGCCTGTGGGACGAGATCCGCGAGCAGATCGGCCAGTCGGTGGGCGGCCAGGGCGGCCAGGTGGAAGAGATCCAGGGCGGCTTCGGCACGGAGCTCGTGGCCAAGCTCCCCTCTGGCATCAGCGACGGCAGCCAGGGATACCGCGTTGCCCGCTTTATCGGCGTTGACGGTCCGCGCTGGTTCCTCCGCGGCGTGTTCGGCGGCGAAGCGGCACTGAACCGCGACGCCGCGGCCGGTCTCGAGGAGCTTTTCCGCAAGATTGTGGTGATCCGCGGCGACAACCCCATGCCCCCACGGGATCTCCTGCAGCTGCGTCTGCCCAAGGACGCCACGGGATCCGTGCCTCCCGGGGCCCCGGAGTTCCAGCAGCCTGAGCGCGGTCCGGAGATCACCCAGATTGGTTGATGCCGGCAGCCACCCGCAGGTCGAGCCGGTGCCCATCAGGGGGCTGCCGGAGCGGGGCCACGTGCTGTGTCACGGATTCATCGAATCGGTGACCTATGTGCCCGCCACCCAGGTGGCGGCATTCACCGTCATGGTGACAGACCACGACATTCCTGCCGGGGCGACGCGGGCGCGAATTTCACCGTCCACGGCAACGGCGGTCCCGGCACTGCCGGCGGAATCCTCTGCGGCGCCGTCGGCGGGCACGGGCAGGAACCGGCTGTCAATGACCCAGCGCGGCCGGCTGCGGGTCATTTGGCTGGGGCGCCGCCGGGTTCCCGGCATCGACGCCGGGACGGAAGTCCGGCTGGAGGGCATGCTGACCGTGCGGGACGGTGTGCCAACCATGTTCAATCCCCGCTACGAGATATTGTCCCGCCAGGAGAACCAATGACATCGCCTGAAAACCCTGAACCGGGAACCGAACGGCCGGAACCCAAGTCCGTGCCGGACGCTCCGGGCCTTGCGGGACTTGCCGAGGGCTACGCATCCAAGGCAGGTTTGCACCGCACGGATGATGGCCGCATTGACGTCCTGAAGAGCGCCGGCGGCTACCAGGGGATCGCAGAGAGCATTCTTCCTGGCCTGGTGTTCCTTATCAGCTTCACGCTCACGGCTGCTTTGACGCCCTCGCTCATTGCAGCCCTCGCTGCTGCCGCTGTGTTTACCGTGGTGCGGCTCGTCCAACGCCGCCCGCTGACCCAGGCCCTGGCCGGAGTCGTCGGCGTCGGCATATCCGCCTGGCTTGCCAACAGCACCGGCAAGGCGGAGGATTTCTACCTTCCCGGATTCCTGACCAACGCGGCGTACATCCTCGCGATGGTCATCTCGATCGCCGTCAGGTGGCCCATTGCCGGGCTGCTCTTCGGCTTCATCAGAAACGAAGGCCTTGACTGGCGTCAAAGCCCGGCACGGGTACGCGCCTACCGGCTGGGCACGTGGATCATCGTCGGGGTGCTGGCGCTTCGCCTTCTGGTGCAGGTGCCGCTGTACCTCATGGGCCAGGACGGTCTCGCGGCGCTGGCTACCACGAGGCTCATCATGGGGGCGCCGCTGTACATCCTGGGCGTGTGGCTGGCCTGGCTGATCACCAGGCCGGCCACCGTGCCCGGGACTCAGCCGTCGAAGCCGTCGTCCTCTACCGACTGATCCAGCCCCGTCTGCTGGACGGCCGCCCCGGCGGGAACGTCGGCTGACTCTGCCGTTTCCGGCTCGTCGGCATGGTTCGGCTCGTCGCGTGATCCAGGCGAGAGCAGTTCACGCAACTGGTCTTCCGCGGCAATCGTGGTGACGAAGAACAGCTCGTCGCCGCCGTCAATGACGTCGTCCCGGCTGGGCGTAATAGGTGCCTGGTCGCGGAGGATGGCCACGAGCGTTGAGTCCTCCGGCCAGTCAATGTCACCCACGGTGAGCCCGATGGCGTGCGAGTCGTGCGGCACCGTGAACTCCACGAGGGACGAAACGCCGGTCTGCAGCGTGAGCAGGCGGACGAGGTCACCGATCTCCACCGCTTCCTCGACCAGCGCCGTCATGAGCTGCGGCGTGTTAACCGCGACGTCGACGCCCCAGGAATCATTGAACATCCAGTCATTCTTCGGGTTGTTGACCCGCCCGACCGTGCGGCCGACGCCGAATTCGGTCTTGGCCAGCAGCGACACGACGAGGTTGACCTTGTCATCACCGGTGGCCGAGACCACCACGTCAGCGTCGTCGAGCTTCGCGTCCTGCAGGGTGCTCAGTTCGCAGGCGTCGCCGACCAGCCAATGCGCTCCCCGCAGCCCGCTCCGGCCAATGACTTCCGGCTTGAGATCGATCAGCAGAATCTCGTGCTTGTGGGCCAGCAGCTCACGGGCGATCGAGGAACCGACGCTTCCGGCTCCGACGATGACGACTTTCACTTAAGACTCCTTGGCGGGTGCTTTGGCCAGAATATGGGCTACTTCGGCGCTGCGGTCCAGGCGCAGCATGGCGTGGACCGTATCGCCGTCCTGGTACGAGGTGCCCGGAGAGGGAAGCATCCCTTCGCCGAACCGCGTCAGGTACGCGATGCGCATATCGGCGGCCTTTTCGATGGCGGACACGGCATGGCCGATCCAGCCCGGATCGAGGTCGATTTCGGCCAGGACGAGCCTGCCGGACGGTTCGCGGAAGTCGCCGGCGAGGTGCTGTTCCGGCAGGATCCGGCGCAGGACCTGGTCCGCGCTCCAGCGCACGGCGGCCACCGTGGGGATGCCAAGCCGCTGGTAGATTTCGGCCCGGCCCGGGTCATAGATCCTGGCAACCACATGAGGCACATGGAAGGTCTCGCGTGCCACGCGGGTGGCAAGGATGTTGGAGTTGTCACCGCTGGAGACCGCTGCGAAAGCGTACGCCTCGGCAACTCCGGCCTGCTTCAGCGTGTCCCGGTCGAATCCGACGCCGGTGACTTTCCTGCCGGTGAAGCCCGAACGGAGCCGGCGGAAGGCCCTGTCATCCTGGTCGATAATGGCCACTGAATGGCCTGCGTCCTCCAGCGTGTGCGCCAAGGTAGCCCCCACGCGCCCACAACCCATGATCACGAAGTGCGCCACCCGTGTCTCCTCAACTTCTCGCCGACTGCTCCGTAAGACTCTACCGCCGGAATCCCGCCATGACATCGCGTGCGAATCAGACTAACTTTGTGTGGTGCTGACAATTCTGAATGCCGTGAAGCGGGTGCTGGTGGGGAGGCCCTTCCGGAACGACCGGCTGGCCCACACGCTCCTGCCGAAGCGGATCGCGCTCCCCATCTTCGCCTCGGACGCGTTATCGTCGGTTGCCTATGCGCCGGACGAAATCCTGCTCACCCTGGCCCTGGCGGGCGTAAGCGCGGTGGCGCTGTCCCCGCTGGTTGGCCTGGCCGTCATGGTGGTGCTCCTGACGGTCGTGGCGTCCTACCGGCAGAACGTGCACGCCTACCCCTCCGGCGGCGGCGACTACGAGATCGCCAACGTGAACCTGGGAAAGTATGCCGGGCTGACCGTTGCCTCTGCCCTGCTCGTTGACTACGTGCTGACCGTGGCCGTGTCAATGTCGTCAGCGGCCGCGTACCTCACCACGGCGATACCCTCGCTCCACGGCCAGCAGGCCATGATCGCGACCATCGGTGTGGTGGTGCTGGCGCTCGTGAACCTGCGCGGCATCAAGGAAGCGGGCAGCGTTTTTGCAGTCCCCACCTATATCTTCATGGCATCAATCCTGGGCATGACCATCGTCGGGGTCTTCCAGGCTGTCACAGGGCAGCTGCGCCAGGCGCCGTCGGCGGCGTTCACGATTGTTCCGGACCCCGGTTTCGACCAGGGCCTCGTCGGCCTGGCCGGGGCCTTCCTGCTGCTGCGTGCATTTTCCTCCGGAGCTGCAGCCCTGACCGGCGTGGAAGCCATCAGTAACGGCGTGCCGAACTTCCAAAAGCCCAAGAGCAAGAACGCGGCCACCACGCTGCTGCTGCTCGGAGTCATCGGTTCGGCCATGCTGGCGGGCATCATCTATCTTGCCAACGCCACGAAGGTCCACATTGTTCTGGACCCGGCCAAGGAATTCCTGCTGAACGGCAAGCCGCTGCCGGAGGACTACATCCAGAACCCGGCCATCAGCCAGATTGCGCAGACCATTTTCGGGGCCGGCTCGATCCCGTTCTACATCGTGGTGGCCGCCACCGGCGTCATCCTCGTCTTTGCCTCCAACACGGCCTTCAACGGCTTTCCGGTCCTGGGATCCATCCTGGCCCAGGACGGCTACCTTCCCCGCCAGCTCCGCACCCGCGGCGACAGGCTGGCGTTCAGCAACGGCGTCCTCGCGCTGGCCGCCGGCGCGCTCGTGCTGATCCTCGCCTTCAACGCGGACGTCACCAAGCTCATCCAGCTCTACATCGTCGGCGTCTTCATATCCTTCACAGCCAGCCAGATCGGCATGGTCCGGCACTGGGGCCGCGAGTTGAAACTGGCCAAGGACAAGGCACTGCGGCGCCGCATGATCAAGTCCCGCACCATCAACATGATCGGCTTCGGCATGACGGCCCTCGTGCTGGTGATCGTGCTCATCACCAAGTTCGAACAGGGCGCATGGATTGCCCTGCTGGCCATGTTTGTCCTGTTCCTCATCATGTGGAGCATCCGCGCCCATTACGACAACGTGGCGAAGGAACTGGCCGTGGACGAGGACTCCTCACCGCGGGCACTGCCCACGCGGGTCCACGCCGTGCTGCTCGTGTCCCACGTCCGCAAGCCCGTTCTGCGGGCCCTGGCCTATGCCCGTGCCTCGCGTCCGTCCCGGCTGGATGCGATCACGGTGGACATCAACGCCGAGGAAACCGCGCACACGCTTGCCGACTGGGAAAAGCTCGAAATCCCGGTGCCGCTGACCGTGCTCGCGAGCCCCTATCGCGAGACCATCACGCCCATCATGGACTACATCAAGAGCATGCGAAGGGACTCGCCCCGCGACCTCATCGTCGTGTACATCCCCGAGTATGTGGTGGGCAAATGGTGGGAGCAGCTGGTCCACAACCAGACTGCCCTGCGGATCAAGACCAGGCTCCACTTTGAACCCGGCGTCATGGTGGCCAGTGTCCCGTGGCAGCTCAAATCCTCCGAAGAAGCAAAGAAACTGCAGGACATCCAATGAACCCCGACACCATGACCTCCTCAGCCGGCGTGGAACTGGTGGTGGACATCGGCCCCGTGGCCCACGGCGGCCATTGCGTCGCGCGGCACGAGGGGCGCGTTGTTTTCGTCCGCCACGGCGTCCCCGGCGAGAAAGCACGAATCCGGCTGACGGACGCGGGGGAGTCGGCCAAGTTCTGGCGCGGCGACGTCGTGGAGGTCCTGGAGCCGTCACCGGACCGTGTGCCGCACTTCTGGCGGGTGGCGGATTCACTCACGTCGTGGGAGCACGGGCGGCCGCCGGTCGGCGGCGCCGAACTGGGACACATCTCCCTCGAGCGCCAGAGGCGCCTCAAGTCCGACGTGCTGGCCGAACAGCTCAAGCGGCTGGCCGGCGTCGAACTTTCTCCCGAGGTGGAAGCTGTGGGCGCCGCGGCCGCGGACAGCGGTGATACGAACGACGGCGGTGCGGGCCTCGCGTGGCGGACCCGGGCAGGTTTTGCGGTCACTGCCGGCGGCAAGCTGGGCATGCACGCCCACCGTTCGGAGCAGGTTATTCCGGTCAGGGAGATGCCGCTGGCGGTCGCGGCCGTGAACGACCTGCGTCTGTGGGACATCGACCTGCAGGGCATCGAGCGCGTTGAAGTGGCTGCACCGGCCAACGGTTCGCGGCCGCTCGTGCTCCTCGCTCCAGCGCCCGGCACCCGCGCCAAACGGCTCAGCACCATCCTGGCACAGCTTCCGGCGGAGGTCTCAGTAGCCAGCTACGACCCCACTAATGACGAGACGCTGCAGCTGCGAGGCCGGACCTGGGTGCAGGAGTCAGCCGCGGGACACGACTACAGGGTCACGGGTGCCGGCTTCTGGCAGATCCACCGCGACGCCCCTGAAACGCTGGTGGGGGCCGTGACCGGCTTCCTGCACGACGGCGGGTTCCTGGAGCCGGGTGCGGCGGTCGCCGACCTCTATGCCGGGGCCGGGCTGTTCACGGCACCGCTTGCCGACGCCGTTGGTGAGACGGGTTCGGTGCTGTCGGTGGAAGGTGCACCCGGAACGAGCCGGGACGCGCGGAAAAACCTGCACAGTGCCCCACAGGTGGAAATTGTGCAGGGCCGCGTGGAGCGCGTGCTGCGCCAGAACCCCCGCAGCTTTGACGCCCTCCTGCTGGATCCGCCGCGTGCCGGTGCAGGCAAGGCAGTGGTCAGCCAGCTGATGGCCGCAAACCCGCGTGCCATCGCCTACGTGTCCTGCGACCCTGCATCGTTTGCCCGAGACATCGGGTACTTCCAGCAGGGCGGCTGGTCCCTCTCGGCGCTTCGGGCGTTCGACCTGTACCCGCACACGCACCATCTGGAGACCGTGGCTCTGCTGACTCCCCGCGGCTGATGTGACTAGGATGGGCCTAGTAGTCCCACGTCGCGCGCCGTATTCTCGGCTGACCCCATGCTCTTTTGTAAGACCTTGTACTAATTAGGATGACCTAACTAGCAAGCGGTCTACCGCGCGACAAAGATGAAACTGTTGCGAGAGGAGTCCTGCGATGAGCATTGTGGACAGCTTCGGTTCAAAAGGCAAACTTAATGTAGCCGGTACCGAATACGAAATTTTCCGGTTGAACTCCGTTGAAGGTGCAGAAAACCTTCCGTTCAGCCTCAAGGTATTGCTTGAAAACCTGTTGAGGACCGAGGACGGCGCGAACATCACGGCCGATCACGTCCGAGCACTGGCCGGCTGGGATCCCAGCGCCGAGCCCGACACTGAAATCCAGTTCACGCCGGCGCGCGTGATCATGCAGGACTTCACTGGCGTGCCCTGCGTAGTGGACCTGGCCACCATGCGTGAGGCGGTCAAGGAGCTTGGCGGCGATCCGAAGAGGGTGAACCCGCTGGCACCTGCCGAGATGGTGATTGACCACTCAGTGCAGATCGACGTCTTCGGTAACTCCGGCGCACTGGAGCGCAACATGGAGATCGAATACCAGCGTAATGGTGAGCGCTACCAGTTCCTGCGCTGGGGCCAGACCGCGTTTGACGACTTCAAGGTTGTCCCGCCGGGAACCGGCATCGTGCACCAGGTCAACATCGAGTACCTGGCCCGCACCGTCATGACCCGCGAGGTTGATGGCGCACTGCGCGCCTACCCCGACACCTGCGTCGGCACCGACTCGCACACCACTATGGTCAACGGCCTCGGTGTGCTCGGCTGGGGCGTCGGCGGCATTGAAGCCGAGGCGGCCATGCTGGGCCAGCCCGTGTCGATGCTCATCCCGCGCGTCGTCGGTTTCAAGCTGACCGGCTCCATCCCGGCCGGCGCCACCGCCACGGACGTCGTGCTGACCATCACGGAACAGCTGCGCAAGCACGGTGTGGTGGGCAAGTTCGTGGAGTTCTACGGCGAAGGTGTGGCGGCAGTGCCGCTGGCCAACCGCGCCACGATCGGCAACATGAGCCCGGAGTTCGGCTCCACGGCCGCAATGTTCCCGATCGACGACGTCACGTTGGACTACCTGCGCCTCACCGGCCGCTCGGACGAGAACGTCGCCCTGGTTGAGTCCTACGCGAAGGAACAGGGCCTCTGGCACGATCCTTCCCGCGAGATCAAGTTCTCCGAGTACCTCGAGCTGGACCTGTCCACGGTTGTTCCCTCCATCTCCGGCCCGAAGCGTCCCCAGGACCGCATCGAGCTCACGGACGCGAAGGAGCAGTTCCGCAAGGACATCCACAACTACGTCAGCATCGAAGACGGCAGCGTGGACGAGTCCCTGGAAGAGTCCTTCCCGGCCTCCGATCCGCCCTCCTTCACCCACGCTGATTCCCACACCACGGAAACTGCACGCGTTGAGTCGGCCGCCAACGGCGCCGAAGGCCGTCCGTCCAGCCCCGTCCACGTGGTCACCGAAGATGGCCGCGAGTTCGAGCTGGACCACGGTGCCGTGTCGATCGCCTCGATCACGTCCTGCACCAACACGTCCAACCCGTCCGTGATGCTTGCGGCCGCACTGTTGGCACGCAACGCCGTCGACAAGGGCCTGGCCTCCAAGCCGTGGGTCAAGACCTCCGTAGCCCCTGGCTCTAAGGTTGTCACCGACTACTACGAGAAGTCCGGCCTGACCCCCTACTTGGAGAAGCTCGGCTTCTACATCGTGGGCTACGGCTGCGCCACCTGCATCGGTAACTCCGGTCCGCTGGACGCGGAAATCTCCGAGGCCATCCAGGCCAACGACCTTTCCGTCACCGCTGTGCTCTCGGGCAACCGCAACTTCGAAGGCCGCATCAACCCGGACGTGAAGATGAACTACTTGGCGTCCCCGCCGCTGGTCATCGCCTACGCCTTGGCCGGTTCCATGGACTTCGACTTCGACACCGACGCCCTGGGCCAGGACGAGGCCGGCAACGACGTCTTCCTGAAGGACATCTGGCCGAACCCGGTCGAGGTCCAGCAGGTCATCGATTCCTCGATTGACAAGGAAATGTTTGCCCGCGGCTACGAGGGCGTCTTCGACGGCGACGACCGCTGGAAAGCACTCGACACCCCGGCCGGCGACACTTTCGCCTGGGACGAGAAATCCACGTACGTCCGGAAGCCCCCGTACTTCGAGGGCATGAAGGCACAGCCGGAGCCCGTCACTGACATCTCCGGCGCCCGCGTGCTGCTCAAGCTCGGCGATTCGGTCACCACCGACCACATCTCCCCGGCTGGTTCGTTCAAGTCGGACACCCCTGCCGGCCAGTACCTGCTGGCCAACGGTGTGGAGCGCAAGGACTTCAACTCCTACGGCTCGCGCCGTGGCAACCACGAGGTCATGATCCGCGGCACGTTCGCCAACATCCGCATCAAGAACCAGCTGCTTGACGGCGTCGAGGGTGGCTTCACCCGCGACTTCAGCCAGGCAGACGGTCCGCAGGCGTACGTTTACGACGCAGCCCAGAACTACCAGGCAGCCGGCACCCCGCTGGTGGTCCTGGCGGGCAAGGAGTACGGCTCCGGCTCATCCCGTGACTGGGCCGCCAAGGGCACCGCCCTGCTGGGCGTCAAGGCCGTCGTCGCCGAGAGCTACGAGCGCATCCACCGCTCCAACCTGATCGGCATGGGCGTCCTTCCGCTGCAGTTCCCGGCAGGCGAGTCCGCTGCCACGCTCGGACTGACCGGTACGGAGACCTTCGCGGTTGAGGGCGTGACAGCCCTGAACGAAGGCACCACGCCGAAGACGCTCAAGGTGACCGCCACGGCTGAAGACGGCACCGCCAAGTCCTTCGATGCGGTTCTCCGCATCGATACCCCGGGCGAGGCCGACTACTACCGCAACGGCGGCATCCTGCAGTATGTACTGCGCCAGATCTCCGCGAACTAGCGGTTAGTTCCCCGGGAGGCGATGCCTCCCGGGGAATCTGGAACGTGAAAGGCTCCGGCCGGTCCTGGACCGCCGGAGCCTTTCGTTTGTCCTTCGCAGGATGGCCGACTGCCTCTGGCCGAAAGGGCGCCCGGCGCGGCTGCTTGGCGGGAGGCGTTAGAGTTAAAAGGCACGTCTACCACCGAAGGAGGGGCCGTTGGGAATCTTGGAGACCATCCGGAACCCGCAGGATCTGAGCAAATTGTCCGCAGCGCAGCTGGACCAGCTGGCTACCGACATCCGGAAATTCCTGATCAGCAACGTCTCACAGACCGGTGGGCACCTCGGACCCAACCTCGGCGTCGTGGAACTCACCATGGCCGTGCACCGCATCTTCGACTCTCCCCGGGACAGCATCGTCTTTGATACCGGGCACCAGTCATATGTCCACAAACTCCTGACCGGGCGCCAGGACTTCAGTACCCTGCGGCAGCAGGGCGGCATGTCCGGATACCCGGCCCGGGCCGAGTCCGAGCACGACATCGTGGAAAGCTCGCACGCTTCCTCCTCGCTGTCCTGGGCCGACGGAATCTCCCGCGCCCGCCAGCTGACCGGCGACGGCGACCGCTACGTCGTGGCGGTGGTGGGCGACGGCGCCCTGACCGGCGGCATGGCATGGGAAGCCATCAACAACATCGCGGCTGACAAGCGGCGGCGCGTGGTGATTGTGGTCAACGACAACGGCCGCTCCTATGCGCCCACCGTGGGCGGGTTCGCCGACTACCTGGCTTCACTGCGCCCCACCATCGACTCCTTCCGCACCGCGCCCGCCTACGAAGGCACGCTCGACTGGTGGAAGCACAAGCTCCAGAACGGCGGCCCGCTGGGGCAGCTGACCTACCGCAGCCTGCACGCCATGAAAAAGGGCATCAAGGACTGGTGGGCGCCCCAGGGCATGTTCGAGGACCTGGGCATGAAGTACATCGGACCCGTGGACGGCCACAACCTGCAGGCCATGGAACACGCCCTCGCCAGGGCCAAGCAGTACGCCGGACCGGTGATTGTCCATGCCATCACGGAGAAGGGCCACGGCTACGCGCCCGCCCGCGCCCACGAAGCCGACCAGTTCCACGCAGTGGGCATCATCGATCCGGAGACCGGCGAACCCACGGAGGGTGCAGCCGCCCAGTCCTGGACGTCTGTCTTCGCCACTGAAATTGCGGACATTGCGGACGATCGCCAGGACATTGTCGGCATCACCGGAGCCATGCTCATCCCGGTCGGCCTGCACAAGTTCGCCGCGCGACACCCCGATCGCGTCATCGACGTCGGAATCGCCGAGCAGCATGCGCTGACCTCGGCGGCCGGAATGGCCTTCGGCGGACTCCACCCCGTCGTCGCCATCTACGCGACCTTCCTGAACCGCGCGTTCGACCAGCTGCTGATGGACGTAGCCCTGCACAAAGCCGGCGTGACCATCGTCCTGGACCGCGCGGGCGTCACCGGCCCGGACGGCGCCAGTCACCACGGCATGTGGGACATGGCCATGGTCCAGATCGTCCCCGGGCTCCACCTGGCGGCGCCACGCGATGCCTCACGGCTCCGGGAGGAACTGCGGGAAGCCGTCGCCATCGAGGACGCGCCCAGCGTGGTCCGGTTCTCCAAGGGAAGCGTCGGCGCGGAGGTCGAGGCACTGGAAAGGCTGAGCGACGGCGTTGACGTCCTGGCCCGGCGGCCGAGCGGATCCACCGAAAACGACGTCCTGATCGTGAGCGTCGGCGCCATGTCCGAGCTCGCCCTGGATGTCTCCAACCGGCTGGGCGCCCAGGGGATCAGCTCCACAGTGGTGGATCCCCGGTGGGTCCTTCCGGTGCGCCGCTCCATCGTGGCACTCGCGTCCCACCACCGGCTGGTCGTCTGCATCGAGGACGGTGTGCGGGCCGGCGGGGTCGGCTCCCGGATCCGCCAGGAGATGCGTGCCGCCGGGGTGGACACCGCCCTGAACGAGGTGGGCCTCCCGGTCGACTTCCTGGACCACGGCACCCGCAGCCAGGTCCTTGAACGGGTGGGCCTTACGGCCCAAAAGATCACCCACGACGTCGTGGCGCAGGTTCTGGGAACCAAGGTGCCTTTCGCACGTCCCCTGCCGGGGCAGGAACATCCCAGTACCGGTAGCCTGCCCATTCTTTAAGGGCTCCGCACGGCGTTCGCACCGGCCACCACCGAGTTTTTAGGCCATAAAGGCCCACCACCATCCACCGTTCGGCGGCAACAGACCGCGGGCGATCCAGAAAAGAGCGGCATGAGCGGGATTATCCGGGTTTACAAGCGTGACGAAGAAGGGGCCCTCCAGTTCAGGGAGGCCTGGTACGACGAGGACTGCAGCCAGTTCGTCATGAACCACGGGGCCGTAGGGCACCAGAGCAAGACCGATGAGACTGACGTTCCGGACGCCGAGGCAGCAGAGCGCCTGATGGATGCCTTCGCCGTGCAGTGCGCCGAAGACGGCTATGCCGAAATTGCGGATGAAAAGCAGTTCTGGGTAGTTGCCCAGTACGCCCTCAAGACCCGGGAAGGCACCAGCCGGGACCGGTACCTCGAAGAAAAGGCCAAGGATGCCCTGATCAGCCACCTTGCCTGGCGCGGCCTCGGGACGGTCGAACGCTCCGAATTCAGCGACTCCAAGCTGAACATCTTCTGCCTCTGCCCGGATGTCAACAAAGCCGTCAGCGCCATCAAGGTCTGCATCCGCGGTGAGGACCTGGACTTCACCAAGCTGAGCATCGGCGCAGCCCCGTTCAGCGATCCGACAGCTCTGAAACTCAAGCATTCACCCAAGCAAGCCACAGCTTTCACCCTCTAACAAAGCCCGCAGCTCAATGGAAGGCAGAACGCCATGACAAAGAAGTCAGTCCAGCCAGGCCGAACACCGATTCCCCGGGGCATTGCCTCGCCCGCCCGCAGGGTGCTGGCCCATTCAGGCGTTGAGACGCTTGAGCAGCTCGCCCAGCTCGGAATGCGGCAGATGACAGAGCTGCCTGGCATGTGCCCCAAAACCATGGCCCAGCTGCAGGACGCCCTGGACGAGCACGGGCTGGGGTTTGCCGCCAGCTGAGCGGGCCCCTGGCTGACCGGCTTCGACCTGGAATGACGGGCCGCCGCTGGCTGCCGTTATAGGGTGAATCCATGAGCGAATACCGCCGTCTTGGAAAATCCGGACTGACCGTTTCCGTCGTGGGACTTGGCTGCAACAACCTTGGCCGGGCCAATACGGTGACGGAATCACAAGAGGGGACTGACGCCGTCGTGCATGCCGCCCTGGACACGGGGGTGACGTTCTTCGACGTCGCGGACACGTACGGCCGGGAACCTGGGCTCAGCGAAACAATGCTCGGCAAGGCGCTGGGCAGCAGGCGGGACGAAGCCGTGGTGGCGACGAAGTTCGGCATGGACATGCGCGGAGCCAACGGCAGCGATCACGGCGCCCGCGGTTCCAGGCGCTATATCATCCGCGCCGCGGAGTCCTCCCTGCGGCGGCTGGGCACCGACTGGATCGACCTGTACCAGTTCCACACCCCGGACCCGCTCACCCCCATTGAAGAGACCCTCGACGCCCTGGACGAGCTGGTGACCAGCGGCAAGGTCCGGTACGTCGGCCATTCGAACCGTGCCGGCTGGCAGATCGCCGAGGCCGAATTTGTCGCCCGGGCCCGCGGCGGTGCCCGCTTCATCTCGGCGCAGAACCACTACAACCTGCTGGACCGCCGCGCCGAACTTGAAGTCACGCCGGCAGCGGAGGCCTACGGGATCGGGGTGCTGCCGTACTTCCCCCTCGCGAACGGACTCCTGACCGGTAAGTATGCCCCGCACCAGGCGCCGCAAGGCTCGCGGCTGAGCCACACCCGCACCCAACTTGTGGACGACGCGGACTGGCGGCAGCTGGAGCAGTTCAGCGCCTTTGCGGCCGCCCGCGACCTCACCGAAGTGCAGGTGGCCTTCTCCTGGCTCGCAGCGCAGCCGTCGGTCAGCAGCGTCATCGCAGGAGCCACGAGGCCCGAGCAGGTCCGCCAGAACGCCGAGGCTGTCGTCTGGGTGCCCAGCGAGTCCGAGCTGGCGGAGCTGGACGCCATCTTCCCGCAGACCCCCAAGGTGGCCCTGTTCTGATGCAGTCCATCCTGATGGACGTCGACACCGGGATCGACGATGCCCTCGCGCTGGTCTACCTGCTGTCCCGTCCGGAGGTCAGGATCCAGGCCATCACCTGCACCGCAGGAAACGTGGGCGCACGGCAGGTGGCCCTGAACAACCTGGCACTCCTGGAACTCTGCGGCTGGTCCGGCGTGGAGGTGGCCATCGGGGCCGAGGCGCCGCTGAAGATACCGCTGGTGACCACCGAGGAGACGCACGGCCCGCAGGGCATCGGTTACGCAGAACTCCCGCCGCCGGCACAGGCAATTTCGGAACGCCATGCCGTGGACGTCTGGGTAGAGACAGTCCGGGCCAATCCGGGGGAGATCACAGGTCTCATCACCGGCCCGATGACCAACTTCGCGCTGGCACTGCGCCGCGAGCCGGAACTCCCCAGGCTGCTCAGGGGCCTGGTGATCATGGGCGGATGCTTCAACTACCAGGGCAACACCACCCCCACGGCGGAATGGAACGTGTCCGTTGACCCGCACGCTGCGCAGGAGGTCTTCGCCGCCTACTCCGGCCTTCCCTCGGACAAACTGCCGGTGGTGTGCGCCCTCGAGACCACGGAGCGGATCGAACTGCGGCCGGAGCACCTGCAAAGGCTGGCGGAGGCCGCCGGGGCGGCCGGACCGGAGCTCGTGCTGCCGGAGCAGCCGGAAGGGCAGCGCAGCGCCTCGGACAATCCGCTCGTGGCCTGCCTCGCGGACGCCATCCGCTTCTACATGGAATTTCACCGGCTGTATGACCAGGGATATGTCGCCCACATGCACGACGCCTTCGCCGCCGCCGCCGCCATCGGCCGCACGCCGTTCCAGACCCGGACGGCAACCGTGCACGTGGAAACCCAGTCACCCCGGCTTTTCGGCACCACGGTGGCGGACTTCCGTGGCCTCTGGAATGAGCCGCCCAACGCCCGCATCGTGACGTCGAACGATCCCGCGCAGTGCTTTGACGAGCTGATTGCGTCAGTGGGGTCCCTGGCGCGCGCCCTCCCGGCATCCGGGCACCGCGTGTACCCGTAGCACCACGGATTGCGCGTAGCACGCCGTGCCCGGCGGTCGGTAGGATGGTAGCCGGGCCAAGGTGACATAGGCGCCAACTTTTGCGTACGCGGAAGATCACGCCACGGGGGCGGGACCCGCCGTCATCAGCCTAAGGATCCACCATGTCACAGCCGTCCCTGACCCTTCCCACCCCTGGACAGCAGGCGGGCCGAAACCGCCGCCTGCTCGAGCTCTTGGGCGCCGCCGCCATCGCGGCCACCTTCGTCTACCTCGTACTCACCCAGCCCGCCGACATCGCGGGCGGACTGGGAAGCGTCTCCGCCCTCGTTGCCCTGGGCGGCTTCCTGCTCGGCGCCGCCCTGCTGATCGCCGGTGTGCTCCCCACGCTTCCCACGTCGACAGTTGTGCTCATGCCGGTGGCACTGGTCCTGAACATCGTTCTGGGTCAGCTCATGGGCACCAGCGGGCTGCCCTTTTACTTCGATGCCATCGGCACCGTGCTGGTTGCCGTGCTCGCTGGCCCCGCGGCCGGCGCCGCCACCGGCGCCCTGAGCAGCATCGTCTGGTCCTTCATCAACCCCACCGTCCTGCCCTTCGCCGCGGGTGCGGCCCTGATCGGGTTCCTCGCCGGCACCGCCGCCCGCTACGGGCTGTTCCGGCGCTTCTACCTCGCACCGGTTGCGGGCTTCGTCACTGGAATCCTGGCCGGCGTGGTCTCCGCGCCCATCGCCGCCTTCGTCTTCGGCGGAACCTCAGGGGCCGGGACCGGCGCCATCGTCAGTGCCTTCCGGGCCATGGGCGACACTCTGCTCGCCGCCATCACCAAGCAGGCCCTGATATCGGACCCCATGGACAAGGCCATCGTCTTCGCCATCGCGGCCACGCTGGTCTACGCCCTCCCGCGGCGCACCACCTTCCAGTTCCCGTTCGTGCGCCGCTTCAACGTTCTCGCAGGCAAGGACCCGGCCAAAAGGGATTCCTGACCCGGTGGCCGCGCCCCGACTTAATCCGCTCACCCTGCTTGCAGCCGCCGCAGCAGTACTGGTTATTACGACGGCGGCATCCAGCTGGGCGTTTTCCCTCACCGTCGCGGCCGGTGCTGTCGCCCTTTCCGCCGCCAACGGCTGCGCACGCCGCGTCCTTCTTGCCGGCACCGCAATCCTGGCGCCGTTCTGGCTCTCGCTCCTGGTGATGCACGGACTCTTTTACCCCGAGGGCCGCACAGTGCTGGTTCACTGGGGGCCGGCTCGGGTCACGGCAGAAGGGCTGGGGTTCGCCCTCGACATGGGGCTGCGCACGTCCGCCTTCGTCCTGGTACTCATGCTGTTTTCGTTCAGCATCAGGGTGCCGGACCTGGTTGCCGCGCTGGCCACCCTTCGCCTTCCTCCGCAGTTCGGCTATGTCCTGGCATCCACACTGATGCTTGCTCCCATCATTGCCGCGCGGCTCGGGAAGGTCCGCCAGGCACAGGAAGCGCGCGGGCTGGTGGTGGGCAAAGGCATCCGGAGCCGTCTGGGGGCCGTGCGGCTGCAAATGATTCCGCTGGTGCTGGGCCTGGTCCACGATGCCGGAACCCGGGCCCAGGCACTTGATGCCAGGGGATTCGGGCGCCCCGGTCCAAGGACCACTTACCGGAAAGTCAACGATTCACACGCCCAGCGTGGCTTCCGCGTTGTCGCCCTCCTGCTGGCCGCCGTCGCGGTGGTCCTGCGGATCGCGGCATCCTACCCTACCGGCGGTCCGGCATGAGCGGGCAGGAAACGGCGCGGGCAACGCTGCAGGCAGCCATTGACTCCTTCGCCTTCCACGGCGACTCCGCTCCGGCCCTGCGCGGAGTGCAGGTAGAGGCCGTCCCGGGATCCCTGACGGCGGTTCTTGGCGGTTCCGGCAGCGGAAAATCCACCCTGGGCCGTTTGCTCGGTGCGTGGCTGGAGGGTGGCCGCGACGGAACTTTGAAAGGCACCCTGCAGCTGTACGTCGGTGACAATACGGATGAAAGCCGCCCGCTGGTTTACTCCGGGGCCGACGACGACCCGCGGATCGATGCCGCCGCCTGGGCCGACCACGTCGGCTACGTGCCCCAAGATGCGGCGGCCATGCTCTCCGCCGTCCGCGGCACGGTGGAGGAGGAGCTAGCCTTCGGCCTGGAGAACCGCGGGACGGCGCGGGCAGACATGGTGCGGATCGTGGCTGAAACGGCCCACCGGACCGGTCTCACCGGGCTGCTGGAGCGGGACCCGGCAACCCTGTCCGGGGGAGAGCTGCGGCGCCTTGCGCTCGGCTGCGCCATTGTTGCTGATCCGGGCATTTTGATTCTTGATGAACCGCTGGCATCGCTTGACGACGCCGGGGCGCGGGCACTGACGGGACTGGTCAAAGCCCAGCTGGCGCGCGGCACGGCTGTCGTGGTGCTGAGCCAGCACGCCGACTCACTGACCCGCACGGCGTCGCAGTGGATCGTCCTGAAGGGCGGGGCCGTGACAGCGGCCGGACGGCCGGACCGGCTGCTTGCCGGCGACTCGCTCGCGGATGCCGGCGTGGTCGTCAGCGGGCTGCCCGGGCAGCGCTCACTGCAGGCACAGCCCCGGCTCTCCCCGGTACCGGCGGCTGCACCCGCCCTGGAGCTGGATGGCGTGTCGTTCGGGTATCACGCTGGCGGCCCCGGGTCATCGCTCCTGCTGGACAACGCGGACCTCAGCGTGCGGCCGGGAGAAATCGTGGCGGTGACCGGTCCGAATGGCGCGGGGAAGTCGACACTTTTGCGGCTGTTCAACGGGCTGCTCAGGCCGCTGCGCGGGGAGGTCCGCGTGGACGGAAAAGCAATCTCGGGAGTCCCGACGGGAATTGTGGCCGAGCGGCTCGGGCTGCTGTTCCAGCATCCTCATGACCAGCTGTTCGAGCGGACCGTGCAGCGTGAGGTGTCGTTCGGCCTGGAGCGGCTGTTCGGCGACGGGGCACAGGCCAGGGCAGAAGCAGCGCTGGCGTCCGTGGGACTCGACGGGGCCGGCGGCGTCCATCCCCATGAGCTTTCCGGCTCCGGGCAGCGCCTGCTGGCACTGGCTACGGTCCTGGCGCGGGAGCCGGCAGTGCTGGCCCTCGACGAACCGACGGTCGCGCTTGATGCCCACGGTTTGCAGCGGCTCACCGCCGCCATCTCCGCGGCGGCCGGCCGCGGCGCCGCCGTCGTACTGGTGACGCATGACCTCGCGTTTGCGCGGGCGCACGCCCACCGGACGGTGAAGCTCAGCGGCGGTGTGCTGGCGGGCTCCTAGGAGCCCCGGGGAGGGCCGGTGGTTTTGCGGACGACCAGATGCGGGGTGCGCACGACATGGGCCGGCGCCTCCGCTCCCTCCACGCGGTCGGCGGCCCGGTTGACGGCCGCCGCGGCAAGCAACGGCGCGTCCTGGCTGACGGATGAGAGCTGTACATAGCTGAGCCGGGCCAGCTGGCTGTCGTCATAACCGAGCACCGAAACGTCAGCGGGAACCCGCAGACCCTCTGCACGGAAGCCTTCAATCACGCCGAGGGCTGATCTGTCGTTGAACGCGACAACAGCTGTAGGCACTTCTCGCACCAGCGAGGTGTCTAGCAAGCACCGGGCGGCCCTGAGCCCGTCCTCTTCGTTCGGGCCACCAGTGACGACAACGGCGTCCAGACCGTGGTGTTGCATCTCGGCACGGAAAGCTGCGCTGCGCTTTTCGGCGGAAACGGCTGTCCCTCCGTCCACGTGCACGATGTGGCGATGCCCCAGTCCGATGAGGTGCCCGACCGCCAACCTGATGCCTGCGCGGTCGTCACTGCTCACAGAGTCGACGGAGTCCCCGACATCGTCGCGTAGGAGGCTGACGACCGGCACTTGGCTGGCATAGCGCGCCAGTTCCTCGTTGCTGAGGGCCGGCGAGACCATGACCAGGGCTTCGGACCCGAAATCCAGGAGCGACTCAATGGCCCGGGTTTCGGGCCTTCCGCTGGCGATCGCGCTGAGTGCGATTTCGTAACCGCGACCTTGGGCCTCCGCGTAGGCAGCATCAACTATTTCAGCGTGGAATGGCTGGGAGCTGGAGAAACTCAGGCCCAGCAATCTGGTTCGGCTGCTGCGAAGCAACCGCGCCCGGCTGTCCGGCCTGTAGCCAAGTTCCCGTGCGGCCTGCAGGACTTTTTGCCTGGTGGCCTCCGCGGCGCCGGGGGCACCGCGCATCACGATGGAGACCAAAGCCCGTGACACACCTGCTGCCTGGGCCACGTCCACGAGAGTGGGGCGCCGCTGCTGTTCCGTCATGCTGCTCCTTGTTCTGAAGCAGTCTATAGAACGATCTAGACAGGAAGCCAGCGGCATGCCACCATGGGTGAACTAGAACGATCTAGATTCTCCCAGGAGTCGCCATGAGTTACCGTCAGCACCCGGTCATCGCAGACCGTCCCGTCCGAATCGCCCTGATCGGCGCCGGCTGGATCGGAACCTTCCACGCCGAGTCTGTTGCCCGCCGGATTCCCAATGCCCGCCTCGAAGCCATCGCTGATCCGGCCATGCCCGCCGTCGAGGCCCTCGCGAGCCGGCTGGGCGTTGCGAAAATCAGCGCCGATCCCGCTGATGTCATCAATGACCCGGACGTCGATGCCGTGCTCATCGCGGCACCGGCGCGGTTCCACTCCGGTCTGATCGCGGCCGCGGCCCGGGCGGGGAAGGACGTGTTCTGCGAAAAGCCCGGCGGCCGCACTGTCGAGGAACTGGATGAGGCCATGGCGGCGGCCGAGGCCGCCGGCGTTATTGTGCAGTTTGGCTTCAACCGGCGCTACGCGGCCGATTTCGCCGCGGCACGGAAGCTGATAGATGACGGCGTTGTGGGGACACCCCAGCTGCTGCGGTCCCTGACGCGGGACCCGGGTACCGCGTCAGGGATCGCGAATCCGGAACGCATCCCGCCCAACACGATCTTCTTGGAGACCCTGATCCACGACTTTGACACGCTGAACTGGCTGAATCCGGGCGCCATTCCAGTGCGCGTCCACGCGGTGGCTGACGCGCTGGTTGCCCCGGAAGCGAAAGCCGGCGGACTGCTGGACACGGCGGTCGTCACCGTCACCTACAGCAACGGTGCCATTGCGGTGGCCGAGGCGAACTTTAACGCACTGTACGGCTACGACGTGAGGGGTGAGGTGTTCGGGTCCGCCGGCATGGTGACAGCCGGCGGTTTGCGGGCCTCCAGCGCGACCAGCTACACCGCAGCCGGCACCGGCAGTTCCACGGTGCGTTTAAACGTGGATCTCTTCCACGACGCCTACACGGAGGAAGTTGGACGCTTCGCCGACGCAGTTTCGGCGCGGCGTGAGGGCGTCCAGGCCATGGGAATTCCTGGTCCGGGCTGGGCAGATGCCCGCAACGCCCTGGCGGTGGCCCTGGCCGCGGCACGGTCAGCCGGAACCGGGCTGCCTGTGGATGTCGCCTCGATCGCCGCGCTGCGGGCAGCCGAGCCGGATCTCCGCTCTGTGGGGGAGCACGCATGAGCTTCCGCTTGGCCGTCTGTGCCGAAATGGTCTACGGTGAGCTGCCGCTGATCGAGAGGGTCCGCCGCATCCAGGGGCAGGGCTACGAAGTGGAGCTCTGGGACACCCGGGGGCGCCATATTGCGGCCCTTGCAGCCACCGGGGCCCGCTTTTCGTCGATGAGCGGCTACTTTGGCGGCAGCCTCATCGACCCCGCCGGGGCCGCGGAAGTGCTCGCCTCCGCGGAAAAGCTGATTCCAACGGCCTTGGAACTCGGTGTCGAACGGATGGTGGTCCACCCGGCCGAGCTCGGCGAGGGAGGCCGCGCCGTCCGGCCGCTTCACCGTTCTACCGGCGAGATGTGGCTGACAGGCCTGCGCACCCTTGAGCGTCTGGCCATGCTGGGTGAGAAGCATGGCGTGACGTTTGCACTCGAAAACCTGAACACGATTCTGGACCACCCCGGCATACCGCTGGCCCGGGCAAAGGACACCATGGCCCTTGTCTCGGCGGTTGACCATCCGAACGTGAGGATGATGCTGGATCTCTATCACGCCCAGATCGGAGAGGGAAACCTGATCGAACTGGTCCGTGCCGCCCGGCCATGGATCGGGGAGATCCAGGTTGCAGACGTTCCGGGCCGGTTCGAACCCGGTACGGGGGAGATCAACTACCGTGCCGTCGCCTCGGCCCTTAGAGATGCTGGGTACACCGGCGTCATCGGCCTGGAGGCAGGTGCCTTCGGTGGGCAGAGCCTGGAAGCAGGGGACACCGCCTTGGCCGCCTTCGGATCCGCCTTCGACGTCTGACCGGCTCGACGGCCACCTTCATGGCGCTGGTCATGGTACGCGGTACCGCTGCGCTGGCGCACTCGGGCGCGTAGGTAGACTAGGCTACCTACTATGCACACCACTCGCGAGGAGCATTGATGACCGGGAAGCAGCTGACACCAGGAGGCGCCCCGCCCAAGAGACGTGCCCGCGACGCACTCATCGAGGCGGCCTCGCGGCGATTCTATGCAGACGGCCTGGCCGGAACGGGAATTGACGCCATTACGGCAGAGGCCGGCGTGGCCAAGAAGAGCCTCTACAACAACTTCGCCTCGAAAGCGGACCTCATCACGGCGTACCTGACTGCCCGCCACGAGGAGTGGATGGGGCTCTATCGGATGAGGCTGGAGAGGGCGACCGGCGCCAGGGAGCGCGTCCTCGCGGTCTTCGATGCGTATGCAGATCACGCCGGTCTGGCGTACGAGCATGGCTTTCGGGGCTGTGGCCTGCTCAACGCCGCAGCCGAGCTGCCCGCCGGGGACTCTGGAAGGACGGTGGTCCGGCGGCACAAGGAGGAGGTTGAAGCGTTGTTATCCGAGCATGTGGCCGAGCTCCTTCCGCACTCACCTGATCGGGCGGGTTCAATTGCCCGGCACCTGGCGTTCCTGCTTGAAGGGTCGATGGCCCGGGCAGGCCTCGAAGGCAACGACAGCTGTATTCAGGAAGCCCGCGGGATTGCGGCCACGCTGATCGGCGGCCTGTGAAGAACGCAGGTTTCAGGGGAAGTTCCTGGGGGGCGCTGTTTGTCCTGGCCGCCTCGGTGCTGTGGGGCACAACGGGAACGGCGGCCACCTTCGCCCCCGAAGTAAGCCCACTCGCGATCGGAGCGGCAGCAATGGGTTTGGGCGGCCTGCTCCAGGCGGCGATTGCAGCACGATCGATCATGGCGTTCGCCACATCCCTGCGCAGCCAGTGGTCCACGATGGCTTTGGGGTCGTTGGCCGTCGCAACGTACCCGCTCGCCTTCTACTCGTCAATGCACCTGGCCGGCGTGGCGGTTGGGACCGTTGTCTCCATCGGTTCAGCTCCGCTCGCCTCCGCCGTCATTGAACGGATTGTGGACAAGAGAAGATTTACGGGACGGTGGACGGTGGGCGCGGTGCTCGGTCTGTCCGGTACCGTGCTGTTGTGTTTCGCCGGAGCGGGGCAAGGTGATCCGGCAGCGGATCTGGGATGGTCCACGTCAGCCGGTATCGGCCTGGGGCTGATTGCCGGGCTCACGTATGCGGTCTACTCCTGGGCCGCCCACCGCCTGATTAACACGGGCGTACCCTCAACAGCAGTCATGGGGTCCGTCTTCGGCATAGGCGGGCTACTGCTCATGCCCGTACTGGCAATAACCGGCACTCCGCTCGTCACTTCCTGGCAGAACGCGGCCGTCGGTGTGTATATGGCCCTAGTTCCGATGTTTGCCGGCTACGTTCTGTTCGGCTGGGGCCTGGCACGTGTCCGCGCCAGCACGGCCACTACGATATCCCTCACTGAGACAGTGGTGGCCGCCATCCTGGCGGTGGCAGTAGTGGGCGAACGCCTGCCGGCTCCGGCCTGGGTTGGTGCCGCGCTGGTCGCAGGAAGCCTGTTCGTGCTGACGCTGCCTGCTGCTACAGCGCGTTACGGGCAGGCCGAAAAAGTCCGGGCGTCGAGCCCGTCACGTTAAAAACGTGAAGGGCCCGACACCGCCCGGCCGCGCCGCCGGCAGAAACTTACGGCCGGGACGCCACTCCGGGGGCCAGGAAGCGCCTGCCGTTGACACGCTCGGACGCGCCCACCCGGTCCAGATAAGGAGTAATGCCGCCCAGGAACATCGGCCAGCCCGCACCCAGGATCATGCAGAGATCGATATCCTCCGGCCCGGCCACCACGCCTTCGTCGAGCATGAGGCCGATTTCCTCGGCCAGGGCATCCTGCGTGCGGCGCAGGACTTCCTCGCCGCTTGAAGGGGAGGTCCCGAAAGACATCAGCGCCAGCGTCGACGGGGGAATTTCCTGGCCGCCGTCGGCAGCAGCCGCCCAGAGTGACTTCACCCCGTTGTCAATCAGCTTCTGCAGGTTCTGCGACACCGGGAAGCGCCCGCCGAACGCCGCATGCAGCGACTCCTGCACATGCTGTGCCACGGGCAGGCCAACCATCGCGCCCAGCGTGAACGGCGTCATGGGCAGGCCCATGGGCCGCAGGGCGTTGTCTGCAACGTCCGCCGGCGTTCCCTCGTCGAAGGCCGCGGTGACTTCGCCCATGAGCCGCAGAAGGATGCGGTTGACCACGAAAGCCGGAGCATCCTTGACCAACACTGCGGTCTTCTTGAGCCCCTTGGCCAGTTCGAAGGCGGTGGCCAGCACCGCGTCGTCTGTCCGGGGGGCCCGGACGATCTCCAGCAGGGGCATGACGGCCACCGGGTTGAAGAAGTGGAAGCCCACCAGCCGCTCCGGGTTCTGCAGGTCTGCGGCCATGGCAGTGACGGACAGGGATGACGTGTTGGTGGCGAGGACGCAGTCGGGGGAGACCACGGCCTCCAGTTCGGCGAAGACCTGCTTCTTGACGTTCAGTTCCTCGAAGACCGCTTCGATGACGAAGTCGGCATCTGCGAACTGCTCCTTGGAAACAGACCCGGTCACGAGCGCCTTGGTCCTGGTGGCGGCGTCCTGGCTGATCCGCGTCTTGCCCAGCAGCTTGTCCACTTCTGCGTGCACGTAGCCCACACCCTTGTCCACGCGGGCCTGGTCGATGTCGGTCATGACGACAGGGACCTTGAGCTGGCGGGCGAAAAGGAGGGCAAGCTGGCTGGCCATCAGTCCGGCACCCACCACGCCGATCTTGGTCACGGGGCGCGCGAGCTTGCGGTCGGGTGCGCCGGTGGGGCGCTTGGAGCGCTTCTGCACGAGGTCAAGGAATGCGTAGACCGTCGAGCGGAATTCGTCGGTCTGCATGAGGCCGGCCAGGGTTTCGCATTCCAATGCCGCGGAGTCTGCCTCCGACAAGGTCCGGGTGGTCTCCATGATCTCCAGGACCTTGGCAGGTGCGGGCGAGGCGTTGGACGTCTTGGACTCCACGAAGGAGCGGCCGGCCGCCACCGCCCCGGCCCAGCGGGCGGCAACTTCCGGGTCAGAAGGGTCGACGGCGTTGGGCCGCTCGGGTGTGACCTCGCCGGAGATGATTTTCGCGGCCCACGCGACGGACTGTTCCACGAAGTCGGCCGGTTCGAACATGGCATCGGCGATGCCCAGCCTGTAGGCATCCGGCCCGGTGAGCGTGCGGTTGTTGCTGAGCGGGTTTTCGATCATGACCCTGAGGGCATTTTCGGGGCCGATCAGGCGCGGCAGCAGATAGACCCCGCCCCAGCCGGGAACCAGCCCGATGAAGGATTCAGGGAGGGCCAGCGCCCCGGCTCCGGAGGAGACAGTGCGGTACGTGGACTGCAGGGCGATTTCCAGACCTCCGCCCAGTGCCACGCCGTTGATGAACGCGAAGCTTGGCACGCCAAGGTTGGAAAGCGTGGCATAGACATCGTGCCCCAGCTGCGCCATCCACAGGCCGTGCTCCCGGTTGTTGAGCGACTTCACCGCGGACAGGTCAGCGCCGGCCACGAGATAATACGGCTTGCCCGTCACGCCAACGCCCACGATCTCACCTTTGGCGGCCCGGTCACGGAGTCCTTCGAGAACGGTGCCGAGTTCCACGAGCGTGTTGGGCCCAAGGGTGGTGGGCTTGGAATGATCCAGCCCGTTGTCGAGGGTGATGAGAGCGAAGGTGCCTCCGCCTGCTCCGCCTGCGGCGGCGGGCAGCTCGATGTCCTGTACGTAGGAGTGGGTGACCGTCTCGTCGGGGAAGAGATCGGCGAGCTTGCGGAAATCTGCTGCACTCATGCTGTTGCTCCTGCGGTGTGGGTGGAGGCCGGGGACTCGTTGCGGGCGGATATTTCTGCGGTGTTTTCGGCGTTCAGGGGCCCCGCCCCGCTGTAGTCGGCGTGGTGCGGGTTCTCCCAGATGACGGTGGCCCCCATTCCCAGGCCAACGCACATGGCGGTGATGCCGTAGCGGACGGTGTGGTCCTCCTCGAACTGCCGGGCAAGCTGGTTCATGAGCCGGATGCCGGAGGAGGCGAGCGGGTGGCCCACCGCAATGGCCCCGCCGTAGCGGTTGACCCGGGGGTCGTCGTCGGAGATCCCGAAATGGTCCAGGAAACTCAGGACCTGGACGGCAAATGCCTCGTTGATTTCGAACAGGCCGATGTCCCCGATGTCCAGGCCAGCCTTCGCCAGGGCCTTTTCGGTCGACGGAACGGGCCCGATGCCCATGACTTCCGGCTCCACTCCCGCATAGGCATAACTGACGAGCCGCATCTTCACGGCCAGCCCCAGTTCCGCCGCGGCGTCGGAGGATGCCAGCAGCGCCGCCGTGGCGCCGTCGTTCAGTCCGGCAGCATTGCCCGCCGTCACGCGGCCGTGGGCACGGAAGGGCGTCCGCAGCGAGGCCAGGTCTTCCAGCGTGGTTCCCGGGCGCGGCGGCTCATCCACCGTGTTGACGGTCCAGCCCTGGCCGGGCTTCATGGTGGCCACCGGAACAAGGTCCGGCTGGATCTGTCCGGTGCCGTACGCGGCCTGCAGCTTGTTCTGGGAGGCAACCGCGTACGCGTCAGTGCGGTCCCTGGTGATGGCCGGAAAGCGGTCGTGCAGGTTCTCCGCCGTATTGCCCATGTTGAGGGCGGCCGGATCCACGAGCCGCTCAGACATGAAACGCGGGTTGGGGTCGGCGCCGGCACCCATCGGGTGGTTGCCCATGTGTTCCACGCCGCCGGCAATCACGACGTCGTAGGCGCCAAAGGCGATGCCGCCTGCGGTCGCGGTGACGGCGGTCATGGCGCCGGCGCACATGCGGTCGATGGCGAAGCCGGGAACCGTGCGGGGCAGCCCCGCCAGCAGGGCAGCCGTCCGCCCGATCGTGAGGCCCTGGTCGCCCGTCTGGGTGGTTGCCGCGACGGCCACTTCGTCGACGCGGGCGGCGGGCAGGGCCGGGTTGCGCCTCATCAGTTCGCGGATGCATTTGACCACCAGGTCATCAGCCCGCATGCCGGCGTAGATGCCTTTCTCGCCGGCCCGGCCGAAAGGCGTTCGCACGCCGTCCACGAAGACGACGTCGCGGACAACGCGCTGATTTCCGCTGCTTCGGTGTTGGCTCACGTGCTGCTCCTCATTGAGACGTTGGTGCCGGATCCTGGCCAGAAGTCATCAGGGATCCAAGCGTCAGTGAGCCCAATGTTACTCGCCAGTAACTTAGCGTGCAAGGAGCGGATTTCTGCTAGGCCGTGGGCTCTTTGGGTTCCTTCGGCGGCAGGGGCTGCGGATTCAGGAATGCCGCGGTGATCAGCGGCGCCACAAGTTCAATCTGCCACGGTCTGGCGCCCAGTGCGCTGAGCTCTTCGGCGACCGACGCTTCGCTGATGTCAGCCGGCGGGCGCCAGGCGACGCGGCGCAGGTAATCAGGCGTCAGCAGGTTCTCCAGCGGAAGATTGAATTCCTCGGCCTTCTTCTGCAGCAGAGGACGGGCTGTGGACAGTCTCTCCGCGGCGGCGAGGTCGCGCTCGGCCCAGACCCGGGGCGGCGGGGGTGCATTGGTCGGGAGGTGCAGCGGGGGAAGGTCGTCCAAGGTGCGGGCGGTTGCGATGCAGCGGAGCCAGCGGGGGGCCTCGCGCTGGGCGGCCCGGCCATGGAATCCCTTGGTGCCCAGCAGCTGCGGCACGGTCGCGGGCATGGCCTTGGCTGCAGCCACGAGGGAGGAATCAGGAATCAGCCGGCCCGGCGCCACATCCCGCTTCTGGGCAAGCGAATCGCGTTCAAGCCACATCTCGCGCACCGCAGCCAGCTGGCGGCGGTCGCGGATCTGGTGGAGCCCCGAGGTCTTGCGCCAGGGGTCGATCCTTGGCGGCGCAAGTCCGGCGGCGAGGATGGCAGCGAATTCCTGCTCGGCGAAGTCGAGCTTGCCGTCTGCCTCTAGCAGTTCGATGAGCTCCTCACGCAGCTCCGTCAGGACCTCGACGTCGAGGGCGGCGTAACGGAGCCACGGTTCCGGCAGGGGGCGGGTGGACCAGTCGGCCGCCGAGTGCTCCTTCGCGAGGCCGAATCCAAGGAGCTGCTCGATGACGGCGGCGAGTCCGACCCGGGGGAGTCCTGCCAGGCGGGCCGCGAGTTCGGTGTCGAACAGCCTGTCGGGCCACATGCCGAGCTCTGAAAGGCAGGGAAGGTCCTGGCTGGCCGCATGCAGGATCCATTCGACGCCCTTGAGGGCATCGTTGATGATCCGAAGGTCGTCAAAGGGTTCGGGATCGATGAGCCACGTGCCCGATCCCTCGCGGCGGATCTGGACCAGGAAGGCGCGCTGACCGTATCGAAAGCCCGAAGCCCGCTCCGCGTCAACCCCCGCCGGGCCGGTGCCGGCCGCAATGGCTGCCGCGCAGCGCTCCAGTCCTGACTGCGTCTCAATGACAAGCGGCACGCCGTCGCGCGGGGAGTCGAGGTCGATGACAACGGGGACGCGGCTATCGAAGCCTTCCACCGAGATGTGGGGTGTGGTTTCAGCAGCCGGGGCGCCGGCTGTGGTGTTTTCCGGATTTTGAGGGGTCATGATGCCCCTAGTTTACCGGCAGCACGCCGCAGGGCGGAGTCACCATGGGCGGGGCCCTTAGTTCCTGCGCCTGCGGGGCAGCGCGGAGACGCCATCGGGGAGCGGAGGGAGGCCGGCAAACGTGCAGACCATGTCGGACCAGGCTTCAAGGTGGGCCTGGACATCGGCGCCGGCAGGGGTCCAGGATGCCCGGAGTTCGATGTCGATTGATCCGGGCCTGTCGGAGAGCGTGCCGAAGCTTTCCGACAGCACGCGGGTAGCCGTTCCGCCCGCGGCCCGGTAGGGGGCGCGGTGCGTTTCCAGGGCTTCCACGAGCCAGGTCCAGGCGACGGAGCCGAGCATTTCGTCGTTGCCCATGTCCGCATCCAGCTGGGCCCGGATGTAGGTCACGATCCGGAATTCGCCGTCCCAGACGGCGGAACCGTCGGGATCGTGCAGCAAGATGAAGCGGCCGGTGGCGAGTTCATCGCCGTCGGAGTCGCTGGCAGCAGCGGAGCGGGCCAGGGCCATGGCCGCCGGACCGTGGACAGCCGCGTAGTCGCTGCCGAGGCTGCCGGTGCCGATGACCTCGGCGCCAAGTGCAACGGCGAACGGCGCCAGCCGCGACGGCGCCGGGATCTCGTCCAGGCGCAGCTCACTGCGGCATCGTGCTTTCCGGAGCGTTCCCAAGGCGTAAAGAAAATCCGCAGGAACCTGGGCCAGTGCGTTCACAATCGCAGGCTACGCACTGGAACCCGCCGATCCCCGCAGGCTCGCCGCCGGCCGCCGCAATCCAGCCCCGGCAATCCGGCTGACCCTACCCGGCGGACAGCTCCCTCCTGATGGCCTCGACGAATGCGTCCACGTCCTCCTCGCTGGTATCAAAGGAGCACATCCAGCGGACTTCGCGGGCAGCTTCATTCCAGTCGTAGAAGCGGAAGGACGTCCGCAGCCGGTCCGCCACGCCCTCGGGCAGGATGGCAAAGACGCCGTTGGATTCCGTTTTCTGGGTCGGCTCCACTCCGTCGATGGCGTCCACCGCGTGCCGCAGCCTAGCGGCCATGGCGTTCGCGTGCGCGGCCGAGCGCAGCCACAGGTCGCCTTCCAGGAGCGCGATGAACTGGGCGGACATGAAGCGCATCTTGGAGGCCAGCTGCATGTTCATCTTGCGCAGGAAGAGGAGGCCGTGGGCGGCTTCCGGATTCAGCGCCACCACCACCTCGCCGAACAGCAGCCCGTTCTTCGTGCCGCCGAATGACAGGATGTCCACGCCGGCGTCGCGGGTAAAAGCACGCAGCGGGACGTCGAGGTGCGCGGCGGCATTGGCCAGCCGGGCGCCGTCCATGTGCAGTTTCATGCCCTTGGCGTGGACGTGCTCGGCAATCGCGCGCACCTCTTCCGGGGTGTAGCACGTGCCCAATTCCGTGGTTTGTGTGATGGAGACGGCCAGCGGCTGGGCGCGGTGTTCATCACCCCACCCCCAGGCCTCGCGGTCGATGAGTTCAGGAGTCAACTTGCCGTCCGGCGTGTGAACCTGAAGTAGCTTGATGCCGCCGATGCGCTCGGGAGCGCCGTTCTCGTCCATGTTGATGTGGGCCGTTGACGCGCAGACCACCGCCCCCCAGCGGGGGAGCAGGGACTGCAGCGACAGCACATTGGCGCCGGTGCCGTTGAAGACGGGAAAGCACTCAATGCCTTCGCCAAAGTGCCGTTCCATCAGCTCCTGGAGGCGTGCTGTGTAGTCGTCTTCGCCGTAGGACACCTGATGGCCCTCATTGGCGGCGGCGAGGGCGGCCAGCACCTCGGGGTGCACGCCCGAGTAGTTGTCCGACGCGAAGCCCCGGACTGACGCGTCGTGCAGCCGGGACATGGTGCCGTTGCCGGCCGTTTCTACAGTGGTTGTCATCGCTTTGGTCACGCTTTCAGTCTAAGGAGTTCCGGCCAGGTATTGCTGCTGTCACTGGGTCAGCAGCATCCGTTGCCCATTCAGTTCAGCGGCGGGTTTTCCGAACAGGCCGACGACGGCGGCTGCCAGATCCTCGACGTCGGTGTAACCGGGAAACTTGCGTTCGGGCTGGCGGCTCCGCATGGCACCGTCCACGAGCGCCTTGACCACGAGGACGACTGCGGCGCTGTGCTGTTCAGCGTCACTGGACTGTTCTTCGTCACGGGACGGTTCGTCGGAGAGGTGCCGGCCGCCGCCTGCCTGCCCTGCTCCCGCCTGCCTTTCGGAGTGCTGGTCCTGGCGGAACCCGTCCGCCACTGCCATGGTCCACGCCTCGGCGGCGGCCTTGGCCGCCGCATAACTGGCAACGCCGGCGGACGGCACGGTGACCGCCGTCGAGGACACCATGGCAAACCTGCCGACCTCAGATGCTGCGAGGTCGTCGTAGAACACCCTGGTCACGTTCCTGAGCGTCGTCACGGAGCTGCGTTCCAGGAAGTCCCAGTCCTCGTCGCTCTGGTCGGCGATACCCTGGGCCCCGCGCCAGCCGCCCACGAGGTGGATGACGCCGTCGATCCTGCCCGCTGTCCGCACAAGGGCTCCGCGGAGTTCGCGGACGGCCGGCAGGCTGCCGAGATCGCAGATGAGAGGCGTGACACCGCTGCCGGCCTGCGCCGCGGCGGCTTCGATCCGGTCTCTGTCCGACCCGACGGTGTATACCGTGAAGCCGGCCCGCGCCAGGGCGCGTGCCACGGCGATGCCCGATGGGCCGCTCCCGCCGGTGACCACGACGGTGGGGGTGCTGTTTCCGGTCATTCAGTCATCGCCTCCGCGGCGGGGCCGGTGCCGGTTGCGTCTGATGATCCGGTGATGCCGGCGGTCGACTCGATCACGTGGCGCATCTTCTTTTCAAGCGCTTCGTAGAACATGGACAGCGGGAACTCGTCGTCCAGCACCTGGTCGGTGAGGCCGCGCGGCGGCCCGTCCAGGGGGAGGGCCCCCGGCCCCTTGGCCCAGACCGAGGCCGGGTTGGGGGTCAGCGTTCCGGAGATGAGCTCGTAAGCCGCCAGCCAGTGGGCGGTCTTGGGCCGGTCGATGGAGCGCCAGTACAGCTCCTCGATCCGGGCGCCGAGGTCAATGACGACGCCGGCAACTTCGTCCCAGTCGAGGCTGAGGCGGCTGTCGGTCCAGTGCAGCACGCGGTGCTGGTGCAGCCAGGCGAACAGCAGCTGACCGCCCAGTCCGTCGTAGTTGCGGACCCGGCTGCCCGTGATGGCAAAGCGAAAAATACGGTCGAAAATGACGGCGTACTGGACCAGCTTGGCATGCCGGCGGGCCTCGGGATCGGCGGCTTCGTCCTTTTCGATTTTCACGGATTCCCGGAAGGCCGTCAGGTCGCAGCGCAGCTCTTCCAGCGAGTACAGGAAGAACGGCATGCGCTGCTTGATCATGAACGGGTCGAAGGGCAGGTCGCCGCGCATGTGCGTGCGGTCGTGGATCAGATCCCACATCACAAACGTTTTCTCGGTGAGTTCCTGGTCCTCGAGAAGTTCGGCGGCCCCGGCGGGCAGTTCCAGGGACGTGGTGTCCGCGGCGGCGCGGAGGACCCGGCGGAAGCGGGCGGCCTCACGGTCTGCGAAGATCGCGCCCCAGGTGAATTTGGGGGTTTCGCGGACGGCCACGGTCTCCGGGAACAGCACGGCGGAGTTGGTGTCGTAGCCAGGTGTGAAGTCGAGGAAACGGATGGGGACGAACAGCTTGTTCGAGTATTCTCCCTCTTCGAGCCCGGCGATGAATTCGGGCCAGATCACGTCGATCAGCACAGCCTCAACGAGCCGGCTGTTGCTGCCATTCTGGGTGTACATGGGGAAGACCACCAGGTGCTGAAGCCCGTTGTGGCGGTGCTCCTGGGGCTGGAACGCCAGCAGGGAATCCAGGAAGTCAGGGATGCCGAATCCGGCCTCCATCCAGCGGGTGAAGTCGCTGGCCAGGAGTTCCAGGTAGCGGGCATCGTGCGGGAAGGACGGTGAAAGGGCTTCGACGGCGTCAATGATGGCCAAAACGAGGCCCGCCGCGGCTGCGTGGTCCGCTTTGTCCGGGACGGAGCCGTCCTGGACCTGCAGTCCGCGCAAGGCCGTGGCTGCTGCCTTGAGCTGCCGCCATTCGGGGTGGTCCGCGGAGATCCTTGCGGGGGCGGTGGTAACTGTAATGGTCATCTTCGGCGTGGCCTTCCTGGTTGCCTGAGCATCTACGCCGAGCGTAACAAGCAGCCAGAGTTCCTAATCCATTTTAGGCCTCAGCATAAGAAACTGTGAGGCTCATCGATCAGTTCAAGCCGGCCAGGTGTAGCGCCGGGAAGCCTCAGGACTCCGTGGCCGCGGTGCTGTCTGCGTTCTCGGCCGTGACCAGCCTCAGGGAGACCGAGTTGATGCAGTACCGCTGGTCGGTGGGCGTGCCGTAGCCTTCGCCCTCAAAGAGGTGCCCCAGATGGGAATCACAGTTGGTGCACCGCACCTCGACGCGGTCCATCCCGAGAGTGCGGTCGTGGATATACCGCACCGTTCCCTCTGCCAAGGGTGCCCAAAAGGAGGGCCAGCCGCAGTGGGAATCGAATTTCTCGTTGCTGGTGAACAGTTCGGTCCCGCACGCCCGGCACTGGTAGACGCCCGCAGTGTGGGTGTCCCAGTACTCGCCCGTGTACGGGCGTTCCGTGCCGGCCTGGCGCAGCACGCGGTACTCCTCCGGGGTGAGTTCGCGGCGCCATTCGTCGTCGCTCCGGACCACCGGCGTGCCTACCGTGTTTTCAGCTTTTTCTGGAGTGCTCATAGCCTCATCAACGCTCAGGAGTCGCCGATAAATCCCGAGCCCGCGTACAGGTGAAGCACGGGGAGCCCCAGGCGGTCCTGGGCCTTGTTGGCCCAGTCGGTGTGGAAGGTGTCTGATACCGCGTGCGGCCGAGTGATGACGACGGCCTGTGCGGCGCCGAGTTCCTTCACCTTGGCCACCAGGCCGTTGACCGCCCCGCCATCCACCGTCTCGCCGGAGACCCCGCTGCCGAGACCCTCAAGGGCGCGGAGCGAGACGGACAATGTCTCCGCCGCGGCCGCCCGCTGCGTGTCCGGATCCGGTGCGTGTGCCGTCAGCTCCCGGAAGGCCTTGGCGATGTCCAGCATGGAGAGGTTTTCAAGGAAATCCACCAGCAGATGCCGTTCCGTGTTGGCTGGGACCAGCACGACCAGAGGCGCGTCACCCCCGTTCACCAGGCGTTCGATGTTGACGCGGTCGTCCGCACCCAGCGGCTCTTCTGTGAGAATGACGATTGGATCGCTCATGCCATCAGCCTAGCCCGGCGGAACCGTGCCCGCATGCATTTGCCGCCGGATGTGCCTCGGGAGCCGACTCCGGTAACAATGGTGCAATGGACTCCTCCTTCCGGCCAGGCACAGAGCTGCAGCGCCACCTGTTTCCCGGCACCGGCCAGCAGGGGGCGGCGGCCCTGCTGGACACCACGGCGCAGCCGGCCAGCAAGATGACCCTGCGGGCTAAATGGACGCTCGGCGGAATTATTGCCGGCAGCGCTGCGGCGGCACTCCTGGGGGCCGGATCGTCGGCGCTGGCGCTGTACTTCGCCAGGCGCGTACTGACGCCCTCCCGTGCGCGGCCGGCGGACCAGGAAGTGCTGGCCGTGATCAGGGTGGGCAGGGGCCTGCAGGTCATCCTTGCCGCGACACCGGAGACAACCCAGGACGGCGTGTACAGCCTCTTCTTCGATGGTGGGAACGGCCACGCGAGGATCGGCAGGGTCCTGTCCTACTCTCCGGCCGAGCGCACAGTGCTGCGCGAGGTGGAGACTGTCTACCAGGGAAACCTGGAAACCGCGCGCCGCGGCTGGTGGAGTGGTGCCGTGTATCCCGATCCCTCCGCCGTCGGACTTGCCTCGGAGGACGTCGGCATTGAAGTCGATGGCGGAACAGCTCCCGCGTGGCTGATCCGCGCCGAGCCCGGCGCCGAAACGTGGGCCATCATGGTCCACGGCCGCGGTGCCACCCGGCAGGAAAGCCTGCGTGCAGCCCGGGCCGCGCACGAGCTGGGACTGACCAGCCTCCTGGTTTCCTACCGAAACGACGGGCTGGCGCCCTCGGCGCCGGATGGCAGGTACGGCCTGGGATCCACCGAATGGCGGGATATCGACGCCGCCATCGCCTTCGCCCTCTCCCATGGGGCCCGGGAGGTGGTGCTCTTCGGCTGGTCCATGGGCGGCGCCATTTGCCTGCAGACTGCCGATCTCTCGAGGCACCGCAATGCCATCCGGGCCATGGTCCTCGACGCACCCGTCATCGACTGGGTCAACGTGCTGGCGCACCACGCCGAACTGAACAGGATCCCGTCCGGTGTCGGCCGGTATGGCCAGCTGATGATGGGTCACCGCCTCGGGCGCCGCCTCACCGGGCTGGCTGCGCCGGTGGACCTGAAGGCCATGGACTGGGTGTCCCGGGCGGTGGAACTCCGGACGCCGACCCTGATTATTCACAGCGTGGACGACGAATACGTGCCGTACAGACCATCCGCTGTCCTCGCGGAGAAGAACCCCGAAATGGTGACGTTCGAGGCGTTCGGGCAGGCGAGGCATGCCAAGGAGTGGAATGTCGATCCGGTCCGGTGGGAGAGCCTGGTCAAGGCCTGGCTGCAGCAGCAGCTTGCGCCCCGGCTCAATCCAGGACAGTTGAATCCGGGTCAGCCCGGTCCCGGGCAGGCTCCCGGCCGGCAGTCCGGCGTGGAACGTGACCTGGGGGATTAGCGCCGGCTGGGGCGATTAGCGCCCGCCGGTGATGGTTTTGGCGCTGGCCGCTACCGTGCTGATCGGTGCGGTGATGGCCTTCGTGAGGCGGATCAGGTCCGTGGGGCCGAGTTCGATGTCGAGGCCCCTGCGGCCGCCGGAAACGAGGATGGTGGCCAGCGCCAGCGCGCTGTCGTCGATGACGGTGGGGGAGGGCTGCCGCTGGCCCAGGGGCGAGATGCCGCCCAGGACGTAGCCGGTCCGCCTTTCGGCCGCAGCCGGATCCGCCATGGCGGCCTTCTTGCTCCCCAGGGCCGCCGCGATCGCCTTCAGGTCCAAGTTTCCGCTCACGGGAACGACGCCGACGGCGAGCCTGCCGTCCACCTCGACCATGAGTGTCTTGAAGACCCGTGCAGGGTCAACCCCGAGCACCTCGGCGGCCTCCAGCCCGTAACTGGCTGCGGCGGGGTCGTGGCTGTACGGGTGCAGGGTGTAGGAAACGCCCGCCGCAGCCAGTGCGGCTGTGGCAGGCGTTCCCTGGGAAGTGTTCTTTCGCGCCATTGGCCCGGGCCTGAAACCCTAGCTGGAGAGCCTGGCAGAAGCGGCAACCTTGCGTTTGATCCGCCCAAGCATTGCCGTCATCCCGCGCATCCGGAGGGGAGTGATGGCCCGGGTGAGACCCAGCAGTTCAGGCATGTCGTCCGGCACCGCAAGTATTTCCTCAGCCGTAAGGCCGTCCAGCCCTTCATGGAGCACGCCCGCGAAGCCCCGCGTCGTGGGGGCCTCGCGAGGCGCCTTGAAGAACAGGCGGAAGGCGGGGGACCCGCCGTCGTTCTTCTCCGTCTCGATGGTCAGAAACAACGGCGACTGGCACTCAACCACCTGCTCGAGCAGCTCGGGGTGGTCCCGCAGCCGCTCCGGCAGTTCGGGCAGGCCCAGAGAAAACTCCAGCAGCAGCTGGAGCCTCTCGGGCTCGCTCAGTGCCTGGAAGTCATCGACAATTTCCGCCAGCGCGGTGGGCAGTGCATAAGTACTCATCGCTTCAAGCTTACGCACTTTTGTTCCCGCCCGGTCCCTTTCTTACGGCTGCTTACCTAACGCCCGCGGGGACCGCGCCGCGCTCGGCACCCTTAACGATCGGTACGCGCACTGCATTGCCCCACTCGGTCCAGGAGCCGTCATAGTTCCGTACGGTGTCAAAGCCGAGAAGGTACTTCAGCGCAAACCAGGTGTGGCTGGAACGCTCGCCGATGCGGCAGTAGGCCACCACGTCGTCGCCTTCCGTCAGCCCGGCTTCGTCCAGGTAAAGCGCCTCCAGTTCCGGGCGGCTCCGGTACGTGCCGTCTTCGGCAGCTGCGCGTGCCCACGGAATGGACGCGGCCGTGGGGATGTGGCCTCCGCGGAGTGCGCCTTCCTCGGGGTAGGCAGGCATGTGGGTCCGCTGGCCGGTGTATTCCTCGGGGGAGCGTACGTCAATCAGTGGCTTTCCGAGGTGGGCAAGGACGTCTTCCTTGAACGCGCGGATCGGGGCGTCGTCGCGTTCGACGACGGGGTAGTTGCCGGGTGCGGGCGACGGAACGGCCGTGCTCAGCTCGCGGCCCTCGGCGATCCATTTGTCGCGGCCGCCGTCGAGCAGCCGTACATCGTCGTGTCCGAAGAGAGTGAAGACCCAGAGTGCGTAGGCGGCCCACCAGTTGGACTTGTCGCCGTAAATCACCACGGTGGTGTCGCGGGAAATGCCTTTGGCGGCGGCCAGGAGCGCGAAAGCCTGGCCGTCCACGTAGTCGCGGGTCACTTCGTCGTTCAGGTCCGTATGCCAGTCGACCTTGACGGCTCCGGGGATGTGCCCGGTCTCGTACAGCAGGACGTCTTCGTCGGACTCCACCACCACGAGTTTTCCGTTGTCCAGGGCTCCGCCGTCGATGGCGGCGGCGAGCCACTCCGTGGAGACCAGCCGCTCGGGGTTGGCGTAGGCGGCGAACTTTTCGTTCTGTTCAACTGGGTAGGACATTCATATGGCCTTTCACTGAAACGGTCACGGCAGACCGCCGAAGGAACCGGTCGGTCACTGCTCCAACACTAGCCACGGGCCGCGGTGAAAGCTTCCCCCCGTTAACAGGACGAAATGTGCGCTTGGTCACGGCTTCCGGGCGTGCGTGCACCGTGCAGGCTGGAGGCGGTGCCATTGCCGGTATTCTTTCTGGGGATAAGTCACCAGCAGAACGGACCACCTTGGTACAGATCGAAAAGCTTGCCACCCGGACGCCGGCGGTGTCAGTGGATGAGCTCCTGAAAGGGTTCTACCCGTCGCCCAGGTTCGGGCAGGTGTCCTTTGCCAGCTACAGGCCTGATACTTCGCAGCCCAGCCAGGCTGCAGCCGTGCACGCGCTGGAAGCATTCGCCGGGGGTGTGGGCGCCGGCGACGGCGCGGGACTTTTCAAAAGGCTCTTCGCGAAGAAGGACACGTCAAGGGCCGGTATCTACCTTGACGGCGGCTTCGGCGTTGGCAAGACCCACCTGCTGGCGTCGCTGTGGCACGCTGCCCCGGGGCCCAAGGCCTTCGGCACGTTCGTTGAGTACACCAACCTGGTGGGCGCCCTGTCCTTCCGGAAAACTGTTGAAGCGCTGAGTTCCTACAAGCTTGTGTGCATCGATGAGTTTGAGCTTGATGATCCTGGCGATACCGTCCTGATGTCCCGGCTCATGCGCGAACTCGCCGACGCCGGTGTCAAGCTCGCTGCCACCTCCAACACGCTGCCCGGCTCCCTGGGCGACGGCCGGTTCGCTGCGGTCGATTTCCAGAGGGAGATCCAGGTCCTGGCAGACCAGTTCGATGTCCTCAGGATCGACGGCGAGGATTTCCGGCACCGCGGACTGCCGGCGGCGCCGTCCCCGTTGCGGAACAGTGAACTCCACGCCCACATGAAGGCCGAGTTCGATGGCCAGACTGTGGCGGAGGATGACTTCAAGACCCTGATCGCGCATCTTGCCGGTGTGCACCCGAGCCGCTACCGCAAGCTCCTTGACGGAGTGGACGGTGTTGTTTGGCGGGATGTGGAGACGATTACCGAACAGGCTGTTGCGCTGAGGTTCGTGGTGCTCGCGGACCGGTTGTACGACAAGGACGTTCCGATCCTTGCCAGCGGTGTCCCCTTCGACAAGCTGTTCACGGAAGAAATGATGACCGGCGGTTACATGAAGAAGTACTTCCGGGCGGTCTCGCGCCTCACCGCCCTGGCCCGTGAAGGCCAGAACCACGAGCCGTCCTAGCGACCGGGCCGCTTAAGCGTCAAGAGTGCTTGAACGCCTCAGGCAGTCGACACACGGGCAGTTAAACGCCAAGGGCACTTAAACGCCAAAGGCGCCGGTGCCGCCTCTCGGCGGGACCGGCGCCCCCGTTGACGTGTCGGGGCAATGCCCGGGCAAATCCTTGTTACGGAGCCTTCTCGACCGGCGGCACTACCTGGCCCGCCGGGGCCTCGTTCGGCGTACCGTCTGCGTTGTCAACGTAGGTGGAAGCGCCATCCTGGACGTTATCTACATGGCCGGCGTACTTGCCGCCCGTCTTCGAGTCGACAAAGTCGCCCGCTTTTTCGATGCCGTCCTTGATGGCCTGCTCGTTGCCGCGGATCAGACCCTGAGCTTTGCCCTTTAGATCGTCAATTAGTCCCACGAGCACCTCCCTTCAATCGCGGAGCCAGATCGCTCCTCCGCAATCGATCCTAGCCCTGCGTCGGTTCTATGCCAAGAATCAGTTGACAAAATTTGTCAAACCGGTGAGGGTCCCGCTGCGTGAGGGCAAGAAAAAAGCAGCTCCGGAGAGCTGCTTGCTGTGTGGGCGATACTGGGATCGAACCAGTGACCTCTTCCGTGTCAGGGAAGCGCGCTACCGCTGCGCCAATCGCCCGGAACCGGAAAACCGGTAAATCCTGGGTTCGAATCCGAAAGGATTCCAGAGAGCGGACGACGAGATTCGAACTCGCGACATCCACCTTGGCAAGGTGGTGCTCTACCAGCTGAGCTACGTCCGCGCATGAAGTACGTCCCGGCAGGCCGGGCGTTCAACAACGAGCAAGTTTCCTTGCTCTGGTGGGCGATACTGGGATCGAACCAGTGACCTCTTCCGTGTCAGGGAAGCGCGCTACCGCTGCGCCAATCGCCCATTGAATCCGGTTAGACCGGAAACCATGGTTTTCACCGAGGTGGGTACGGGATTCGAACCCGTGTATACGGCTTTGCAGGCCGCTGCCTCGCCTCTCGGCCAACCCACCGTGTAAGCATCGATTCTTAAGAATCATTGCCGTGACAGTGTCCTGCGAGCGGACGACGAGATTCGAACTCGCGACATCCACCTTGGCAAGGTGGTGCTCTACCAGCTGAGCTACGTCCGCATTTCGGAGCTTCGATTCCTTGCCTTGAGCGGCATTTCCTCGCGTTCCAACGAGTAAAAACTCTATAGGAGGTTCAGGGAATCTCCAAATCGACCTCCCCGACGCTGGCGCAGACCCCCGTACTTCCTTGAATTCTAGGCGAATTCTTGAATTACAGAGGTGTAATTCAAGCGTCTCTGTTGGGTCGCTGTACGCCGCCGCCCACCCGATTTCCGTAAACCCCGCATCGTGGGCTAGCATTCAAATGCATCGGGGCGATTGGCGCAGTGGTAGCGCGCTTCGTTCACACCGAAGAGGTCACTGGTTCGAACCCAGTATCGCCCACCGATGAATGGTCCGTTCCGCCCAGGGAAATCAATCTGGGCGGGACGGACTTTTCTGTTTCCCGACTTAACTGTCAGCCCCCTGTGAAAGAGTCTCGCCATGACTGATCCACTTCTCGCCCACGCCACGGAATACGGCCGGATGTACGCGCGCTCCACCACGGAAGCGTTCTCGGTGCCCTCCATCACCACAGTCATCGGCCAGCAGCCCCATGGGCTGGACGGCTGGTTTGGCTACATGGGCGCCAGCAGCCTCGCCAAGGATCCCTCCCTTCCCGAGATCCTGGGCAGTCCGGCCAAGGTCCGGCAGGCGGTGAACCGCGCGGCCAAGGCCGCAGAAACGTACCGTGACGACGCAGCCCGGCGCGGCGACCGGGTGCACAACTACTGCGAACAGGTGGCGCTCCGTGCCTTGGGCAAGCCCCACCGGATGCAGGAAACCCGCGAGGCACTGGCGTCCAATGGCGAAGAAGCCTTCGCTGCCCGCTTTGATGAGTGGTGGGAGCTGTTCCGCGTGGAGCCCGTGGCGCCGGAGATCACGGTTTGGAACGCGACGGTTGGGTACGCCGGAACGCTGGACCTCGTGGCCAAGATCAACGGACGGACCTGCCTCATTGACTACAAGACCAAGGGGACCACGCGGGACGGCCAGGTCAAGCCGCTGGATGACAAGGTGGTCATGCAGCTCGTCGCCGGAATGAAGGCGGAGGAAAGCCTGGTGGACGCAGAGGCGGGGGAGTGGGAACCCTGGCGGCACGGTGAGGCTCCGGTACTGCTGGCAGTCGCCATCGGTGAGACGGAGGTGCGCCCCGTCCGGGCGAATCCCGAGGTGCTGCGGCACCACTGGTGGAAGTTCTGCGCGCTTCGGCGCGTCTGGGAAATGTCCGCCGACACCCTCAGCGCCGGGCCTGCACTGCTGCCGGTGGCGCCGCCGGTGTTTGCCTGACCGGTGTTTACCTGATCCATGCTGGCATGAGCACGGAGTTCACCACGGGCGCATGTCAGCACGCCTAGCACTGTTCATCCACGTCAGCAGCCGTAACCACCAGGGGTGCCGGCGGGGCGGCAGCAACTAAACTGGTCTGGATCCGTTACCGTCCACCGTGAGGAAATGACTGCAGATGGCAATTCTGAATATCCGTATCATCGGCGATCCCGTGCTCCGCACGGTCGCCGACCCTGTCACGGAATTCGGGCCCGAGCTGGCAAGGCTCGTTGCCGATATGACCGAAACCATGGAGGACGTGGAAGGTGCAGGCCTCGCCGCGCCGCAGATCGGCGTCAGCCTCAGGGTTTTCACTTACCGGATCGGCGGGCTCGAAGGTCATGTCATCAACCCCGTGCTGGAAAACAGCGAGGACTTCCAACCCGACGAAGTGGAAGGCTGCCTCTCCATTCCCGGGTTGGGCTTCCCCGTCCGCCGCCACCGTGCCACCCGGGTCACCGGCGTGGACCTGCACGGGAACCCCGTCGCGGTCGATGCGGAAGGGATGCTCGCCCGCTGTTTCCAGCACGAAACCGACCATCTTGACGGCATACTTTTTACGGACCGCCTCGAAGGCGAGGACCGCAAGGCTGCGCTCCGCTCCATCCGCAACGCCAACTACGACTCCATCACCGAACGGACGACGGCGAAGCGCGCCAAAACGGTCGGCTCCAGTTTCGGGGGCGGCAGCTTCGGAGCCGGAACGTCCGGTGCCGGCAGCTTCGGCGCCGCCGGATGAAGGTCCTCTTCGCGGGAACACCGGCAGTAGCCGTCCCGTCGCTGAATGCGCTGGTAGACGCCGGGTTCGACGTCGTTGCGGTGCTGACACGGCCGGATGCGCCGATAGGCCGCAAACGCGTGCTCACGCCGTCACCCGTCGCAGCGCGCGCCGCAGAGTTGGGCATTGAAATCATTCACGCTGCCAAGGTTGATGCCGAGGTCACCGCCAGGATTGCTGCCGTCCGCCCTGATGTGGCGGCCATCGTCGCTTACGGCGGCCTGGTGCCGCGAGCCGCACTGGATATTCCGCGCCACGGCTGGATCAACCTCCACTTCTCCCTGCTGCCGGCCTGGCGCGGCGCTGCGCCCGTGCAGCGCTCTGTCATCGCCGGGGACGACGTCACCGGGGCCGTCACCTTCCTTCTGGAGGAGGGGCTGGACACCGGCCCCGTGTTCGGGACGCTCACCGAAGCGGTCCGTCCGGATGACACCGCGGGAGCACTGCTGGACAGGCTGTCCCACAGCGGCGCCGTGTTGCTGACCCAGACGCTCTCCGCGGTGGATGCCGGGAAGGCCGTGGCCCTCCCGCAGCAGGGCCAGGTTTCGCTGGCTCCCAAGCTTGGACTCGATGACGGCCGGCTGCACTGGCAGCAGCCTGCCCTTGCCGTCGGGAGGCGGGCGCGCGGGGTCACCCCGGAGCCCGGCGCCTGGACCACCCTGGACGGCCAGCGGCTGAAACTCGAACCCGTGCTGCTGCGCCCCGAGGCTCCGGCGCTGGAGCCCGGGGCACTGGCGCTCAACGGGAAGAGCGTGCTGGTGGGAACCGGCTCGCACCCGGTCGAGCTGACCCGGGTCCAGCCTGCGGGCAAGAAAATGATGACCGCCGCTGACTGGGCGCGCGGACAGGCTTCACTTGAAAGCGTGGTGTTCGAATGAGCGAGTCCGGGACAAGCGGCAGCGGCCGTGGAAAAGGCCCCCAGCGTGCAGGACAGGGCGGCCAGGGCGGCGTCCAGCGGGGCCGGGACGGCAGTCTCCGGAACGCCCAGGGCAGGGAACGGAACCGCGGCCCGCAACGCAATTACACCGAGAATGCACCGTCCCAGCGCACCCGGCGCGCTGATCCGGCCCGGCTGGTGGCCTTTGAAGTGCTGCGCGCGGTTGCCTCCGAGGACGCCTACGCCAACCTCGTGCTGCCGTCGAGGATCCGGCACCACGGGCTGGACAAGCGCGACGCCGGCTTCGCCACCGAACTGAGCTACGGCGCGCTGCGTGGCCAGGGCACCTACGACGCCGTTCTGGCACGCTGCGTGGACCGGCCCCTGGACCAGCTGGACCCGGCTGTCCTGGATGCCCTGCGCATCGGCACGCACCAGTTGCTGGCCATGCGCGTTCCCGCCCATGCGGCGCTGGACCAGACGGTGGGGCTGGCCCGCGCAGTGATCGGCGCCGGTCCGTCCACCCTGATCAATGCCGTGCTGCGCAAGGTCTCAGCCCGGACTTTGGAGGAATGGCTGGAAGTCCTGCTCAGCGACGAGCAGGACGCCACCAAGGTAGCCTCTGTCCGCTACGCCCACCCGGAATGGATCGTGCGTGCGTTCAGGCAGTCTCTCGTGGCGCATGGCCGACCGGTCACCGAAATCAACGACCTCCTTGAGGCGGACAATGCTGCCCCTGTGGTCAATCTGGTAGCGCTGCCCGGACTGGGCAGCCTGGACGAGGCCCTCGAAAACGGCGCTGCACCGGGCGAACTCGTCGAAGGCTCCGCGCTTTCCAGCGGCGGGGACCTCGGCCGGCTCTCCTCGGTACGGGAAGGAACCACACGCGTCCAGGACGTCGGCTCGCAGCTGGTCGCCCGCGCACTGGCTGCCGTGGACCTTGGCGGTACTGACCTTGGCAGCCCTGCCGCGATCAGCGTGGCGGGGGAGGGCGAAGCCTGGCTGGACCTGTGCGCCGGCCCCGGCGGCAAGGCTGCACTGCTCGGCGCCCTGGCCAACGAGCGTGGCGCCACCCTCCTGGCCAACGAACCCGCACCCCACCGCGCCAAACTGGTCCGGCAGGCGCTGGCCGCCGTCCCCAACGACATCTGGCACGTCCGGACCGGCGACGGCAGGGAAGTAGGCAGCGAGCAGCCGGAACGCTTTGACCGGGTGCTCGTGGACGTACCCTGCACCGGGCTCGGTGCCCTGCGCCGCAGGCCTGAGTCCCGGTGGCGGCGCACGCCCAAGGACCTGGTCGATCTCGGCCCCCTGCAGCGGGAACTGCTCAAATCGGCACTGGACGCCGTAAAGCCCGGCGGGGTGGTGGCCTATGTGACGTGCTCGCCGCACCCGGCCGAGACCACGGCGGTGGTCAGCGATGCACTCCGCAAGCGCGACGACCTCGAACTGCTGGACGCCGGAAACGCGCTCGATGCCGTGAGCCTGACCGGACATCTTGACGCGGGCCACGAACTCACGGCCCAGCTCTGGCCGCACATTCACCGCACAGATGCCATGTTCCTGGCCCTGATCCACAAGAAGCGCTGATCCACAACAAGCCCTGATTTGCCACCCGCGAAAGGACCCGCATGCCGCAGTGCTGCATCAACCCCAGCATCCTCTCCGCCGACTTCGTCAACCTTGAAGCCGAGTTGAAGAGAATCAGCAACGCTGATTCGGTGCACGTGGACGTGATGGACAACCACTTTGTCCCCAATCTGACCATCGGGCTGCCGGTGGTGCAGCGGATTCAGGCGGTCAGCCCGGTTCCCCTGGACGCGCACCTGATGATTTCGGACGCCGACCGCTGGGCGCCGGAATACGCGGATGCCGGCATCGCCTCCGTGACGTTCCATGCGGAGGCGTCCATCGCCCCGGTTAAGCTGGCGCGGGAGTTGCGCGCCCGCGGATCGAGAGCAGGCCTGGCACTGCGGCCGGCCACCGCGGTGGAACCCTACCTGGAGATGCTCCCGGAACTGGACATGCTGCTGATCATGACAGTGGAACCTGGATTCGGCGGCCAGGCTTTCCTGGACCTCACGCTTCCCAAGATCCGCCGCGCCCGCGCCGCCATCGAAGGCTCCGGCGTGAACGTTGCGCTCCAGGTTGACGGCGGCATCACCGAGGAGACGATCCTCCGTGCCGCTGAGGCCGGAGCGAACGTTTTCGTCGCGGGCTCGGCCGTCTACGGCGCCGCTGATCCGGCCGGGGCCATCGACCGCCTGCGAAAGGCCGGCTCGCTCTAGCTCGACGGTGTTCGACGGCTTTGGCCGGCGGGCCCGGACGGCAACGCGGTTCGGCGTGCGTCCACCGGGCGCTGCCGACGTTACGGATTCCGTGACGGTCCATGGCAGGGAATACCCGGAGCATGCTCCGGGTTGTGTCAGAATAGCAACACACAATACGTGCTCCGGGGTCGGTGTAAGTCCGAACCGGCGGTGACAGTCCGCGACCCGCGAGCCGGTTTTTCCTCGGAAAGCCCGGCGGACGGTTGAACTGGTGAAATTCCGGTACCGACAGTTAAAGTCTGGATGAGAGAAGCACGTACGGCTGTATCTGTGGCGTCTACTGACGCCGCAGCATTGCACTGTCGTATACCCCCGGAGCCATCGCGGTTCGAGAGGGAAGGAACGACACAGACGCATGGACATTCGTACCGTGTGGCCGGATCCGGCGGTTTCCACGTGAGCGGCCAGCCGATCCACGCTTTCAGCGCCGCCGAAACCGCCGCCATGGACATCGCCCTGGAAGCTGCCCTGCAGGGGCCGCGGGGCGCCAACCCCCTGGTGGGTGCCGTCGTCGTCGGCCCTGACGGCCGTCACCTGGTGACCGGCTACCACCGCGGGGCCGGAACGGCGCACGCCGAGGCCGACGCCATAGCGGCAGCGGTCAGCACAGGAGTGGATCTCAGCGGATCCACCATGGTGGTCACCCTGGAACCCTGCAACCATGTGGGACGCACGGGACCCTGCGCGCAGGCGATCATTGATGCCGGAATAGCGAATGTCGTGTACGCCGTCGACGACCCCCACGATCCAGCGGCCGGTGGGGCAGCCACCCTGCGCTCCGCAGGGGTCGGCGTGCGGAGCGGACTGGCAGCGGACCGCGCGCTGGAGCTGAACCGGCGCTGGTTCCAGGCTGTCGAGGCCAAGCGCCCCTTCGTGACACTGCACATCGCCCAGACGCTGGACAGCCGGATCGCTGCTGAAGACGGCACTAGCCAGTGGATCTCCAGCCCGGAGTCTCTGGCGGACAACCACGCCATCCGGCGCCGGATCGACGCCATCCTCGTCGGCACCCAGACAGTCCTCGTGGACAACCCGCGGCTCACGGCGAGGGATGCCAACGGCGATGCCTCCGGCGAACAGCCCCTGCGGGCCGTGATGGGTCTTCGCGACGTTCCCGACGACGCCGCCGTGCGCGGCGACGACGGCAAAATCCTCCATTTGCCCACCCGTGAGCCCGGCGAGGCACTGTCCCTGCTGTTTGCGGCAGGCGCGCGTCACGTCATGGTGGAGGGCGGATCCAAGATCCTGAGCGCCTTCCTGACGGATGGCCTGGTGGACGAACTGATCGTGTACCTGGCGCCCACGCTGCTCGGATCGGGAATCGCTGCGCTCAGCGGCCTCGGAATCGGCACCCTTGCCGATGCCCAGCGCTGGGAATGGGATGCAGCCTCCGGCGGAGCAGTCCAGAAGCTGGGCAGGGACCTTCGGCTGCACCTGCGTCCGGAAGGTCCGGCAGGACCGCATGCCACCCAAAGCCCTGCGCCGGCAGCGGCGCACTCCACGTCAACCAATTCACTACCTGCCCGCACAGCAGCGGGCACAGCCATGGGAGGCTACTGATGTTCACCGGAATTATTGCCGAGCAGGGGAAGGTCCTGTCCGTGGACCGTAATGGGGATGTGAGCGCAACGTTGCGCCTGCACGCCCCCGGCACCGCCGACGGTTTGCCGCTGGGCGGTTCGATCGCCGTCAACGGGGTCTGCCTCACCGCGACCGAGATTGACGGCAAGGACTTCAGCGTCGACGTCATGGGGGAGACCCTCATCCGCAGCACCATCGGCGAACTCACCGCGGGCGACGCCGTCAACCTTGAACGCTGCGTGCCGGCAGGCGGCCGCCTTGACGGCCATGTGGTCCAGGGCCATGTGGACGGGGTCGGCGAACTCCTCGAACGCGAGGCCCAAGGGAACTGGGAACGGCTCCGGTTCGGAGTGCCGCTGCGGCTGGCGCGCTACATCGCGGAGAAGGGATCCATCGCCATCGACGGCGTCTCCCTCACGGTCACGGCTGTCAGCCCGGCCCAGGAAACCGCTCCCTGGTTCGAGGTGGGCCTTATCCCGACCACCCTGGCCGACACCGGACTGGGCGCCAAGCCGGCCGGCGGAAAAGTGAACCTCGAAGTGGACGTACTGGCAAAGTACACCGAACGGCTGCTGGCGTTCAGCGGCACGGCAACGGTTACGGAGGACCAGAAGTGAGCGCGGCAAAACTCGATTCGGCTGCCACCGGCACGCTGACGCTTGATCCGATCGGGGACGCTGTCCGGGCAATGGCGGCCGGCCGGCCCGTGCTGGTGGTTGACAACGAGGACCGCGAAAACGAAGGCGACATCATCTTCGCGGCCCAGCACGCCACCCCGGCCCTGATGGGCTGGACCATCCGTTACAGCTCGGGCGTCATCTGTGTTCCGCTCGCGGGTCCCCGCGCGGATGCCCTGGACCTGCCGCCCATGGTGGAGGTCAACCAGGATGCGAAGGGCACCGCATACACGGTCTCCTGTGATGCCGCCGCCGGCGTCAGCACGGGCATCTCTGCCACGGACCGGGCGCTGACCGCCAGGGTCCTCGCGGACCCCGGCAGCCAACCGGAGTCGCTGACACGCCCCGGGCATATTTTCCCGCTGCGGGCCGTTAAGGGGGGAGTGCGTGAACGCCCCGGCCACACCGAAGCGGCCGTGGACTTGTGCCGGCTCGCCGGACTGGAGCCTGTGGGCGTGATCGCAGAAGTTGTGTACGACGACGGTGAAATGATGCGGCTGGATGGCCTGCGGGTTTTCGCCGCGGAACACGGTTGCCCCTTGATTTCGATCGAGGACCTCGTGGCATACCTTGAGGTAAACGACCGTGTATCTTCACAGGGGAGCAGTCCGGAAGCCAGTCCGGCCGGAGAAGGGGAAAGACGATGACCGCAACTCAAGCAGCGGAGACCAGTAGCAACGGCCGGGTGCCGCATCCGGTAAGCGGCGGTCCTGTGGTGCAGCTGCCCGGGGCGTTCGGGAACCTCGTGACGCAGGCCTGGACCGATCTGATCACTGGCGCGGAGCACCTCGCTGTGAGCTCTCCCAACCCTCCCAGGGACGGCAAGGCTCCCCTCGTCCGGCTGCACTCCGAATGCCTCACCGGCGACGTCTTCGGGTCCTACCGCTGCGACTGCGGCGAGCAGCTCGCCTATGCCCTGGAAATGATCGAGGCAAACGGCGGTACGCTCCTGTACCTGCGCGGCCAGGAGGGCCGCGGCATCGGACTGGCCAACAAGATCAAGGCTTACGCCCTGCAGGAGGCCGGCTTCGATACGGTCGAGGCCAATGAGCAGCTCGGGCTGCCCGTGGACGCCAGGTGCTACAACGCCGCAGCGCAGATCCTGGCCGAGATGGGACTCCACGAGATCAGGCTGCTGAGCAACAACCCGGACAAGCAGAACCGACTGGCCAAGGCCGGCGTCAAGGTGGTGGAGATGGTTCCCACCGAGGTGCCCTCACGGGAACAGAACATCCGCTACCTTCAGACCAAGAAGGACCGGATGGACCACATGCTCACCCTGGATGGGCAGGCCGCGACTGTACCTGGCAACGGCTCAGGCACTTTTGACCACGAACAAGACTGAAGGATCAACACCACCCATGAGCGGACACGGCGCACCACAGATCGACCTCACCACCCTCAACCCGGCGGAAACCTCGCAGCTGAAGCTGGCCATCGTGGCCGCCAGCTGGCACACCCAGATCATGGACGGACTCTTGGACGGCGCGCTCCGCGCAGCCAAGGACGCGGGCATCAGCGAACCCACCGTTCTCCGGGTGCCCGGCAGCTTTGAGCTTCCCGTAGCCGCAGCGCGGCTGGCACCGCATTTTGACGCCGTCGTTGCCCTCGGCGTCGTCATCCGCGGCGGAACGCCCCACTTCGACTACGTCTGCCAGGCGGCGACGTCAGGGCTCACCGACGTCAGCGTCACCACCGGCGTTCCGGTCGGGTTCGGCGTGCTGACCTGCGACACCGAGGAGCAGGGCCTGGACCGGGCGGGACTGCCGGACTCCTCGGAGGACAAGGGCCACGAGGCCGTCACAGCTGCGCTGACCACCGCGCTGCTGCTCAAGCAGTACTGAGTAACCGCAAGGCCAGTCGAGACAGCGGGGATGGGGCGGACGCACCCAGCGTGTGTATTCGCTCACATCCCCGCCGTCATGCAACGGCCCGACAGGCGGGGTCCGGCCCGGAGCAAGTAGTCTGGAGGGCGTGAAGAATTTCGAGACGCTGTTCGCAGAACTGAGTGAGAAGGCAGCCACCCGTCCGGAGGGCTCCCGCACCGTCGCCGAATTGGAGTCCGGAGTCCACGGCATTGGCAAGAAAGTCGTGGAGGAAGCCGCCGAAGTCTGGATGGCGGCAGAGTACGAGTCCGACGACGCCGCGGCCGAAGAGATCTCGCAGCTCCTGTACCACCTGCAGGTCCTGATGCTGGCCAAGGGCCTGAGCCTGGAAGACGTTTACAAGCATCTGTAGCCGCGTCCGCGTGGCCCGCTTGCCTGAACTGAAAACTTCCAACCCCAGAAAGACCTACCATGCTGCGAGTAGCTGTACCCAATAAGGGATCCCTGTCCGAAGCCGCGTCTGCGATGCTCTCCGAGGCGGGCTACCGCCAGCGCCGCGATACCCGCGAGCTGGTCATGGTGGACCCTGACAACGAGATCGAATTCTTCTTCCTCCGCCCCCGGGACATCGCCGTGTACGTGGGCCAGGGAACGCTTGACGTCGGCATCACCGGCCGCGACCTCCTTCTGGACGCACAGGTGGAGGCAGAGGAACTGCTTCCGCTGGGATTCGCGGCGTCCACCTTCCGCTTCGCCGGTCCGGTAGGCGATTTCTCCGACGTGTCCGAACTCGAAGGCAAGCGGCTGGCCACTAGCTACGACGGCCTGCTGCGCGACTACCTGGCAGACCGCGGCATCAAGGCCAAAGTCGTCCGCCTCGACGGTGCCGTGGAATCCTCTGTCCGCCTCGGCGTGGCGGACGCGATCGCCGACGTCGTCGAAACCGGCAACACGCTCAAGGCCGCCGGCATGGAGATCTTCGGGGATCCCATTCTCAAGTCCGAAGCCGTCCTGATCCGCCGCACCGGGCAGGGAGGCGCCGCGAACGGCACCTCGAAAGAGATCGAGGTCCTGATCCGCCGCCTCCAGGGCGTCCTGGTGGCGCGCCAGTACGTGCTCATGGATTACGACATCCGCAAGGACCTCGTAGAGGAAGCCGCCGCGCTCACCCCCGGCCTCGAGTCGCCCACGGTCTCGCCGTTGCGTGATTCCGAGTGGGTTGCCGTCCGCTCCATGGTCCCCAAGAAGGAAACCAACCGGATCATGGACGAGCTGTACGACCTCGGCGCCCGCGCCATCCTGGTCAGCAGCATCCACGCCTGCCGCATCTGAGCCGCCTCCGCAAACGCGGGCCCTTCATTAACAGCATTCTGCAGGACAACAGGAGAAGTCATGGCTGTAGCCGTACGCGTCATTCCGTGCCTGGACGTTGATGCCGGCCGTGTGGTCAAGGGCATCAACTTCGAAGGACTCCGCGACGCCGGAGACCCCGTCGAACTGGCCCACCGCTACGACAACGCCGGCGCGGACGAGCTCACCTTCCTGGACGTGACGGCGTCGTCGGGCAACCGGGAAACGACGTTCGACGTCGTCCGGCGCACCGCAGAGGAAGTGTTCATCCCGCTCACCGTGGGCGGTGGCGTCCGCGGGGTTGCCGAAGTGGACAAGCTGCTCCGCTTCGGTGCGGACAAGGCGTCCATCAACACCGCTGCCGTGGCACGCCCCGACGTCATCGACGAAATCACCAAGCACTTTGGCTCCCAGGTGCTGGTGCTGTCCGTGGACGCACGGCGCACCCGCCCCGGATCCGAGCCCACGGCGTCGGGCTTTGAAGTCACCACCCACGGCGGCCGCCAAGGCACCGGAATCGACGCCGTCGCCTGGGCGACGGAAGCTGCCGACCGGGGAGTCGGGGAAATCCTGCTCAACTCGATCGACGCCGACGGCACGAAGGACGGCTTCGACCTCGAGCTGATCCGGCTCGTCAGGGCCGCCGTCAGGGTCCCCATCATCGCCTCCGGCGGTGCCGGCGAACCCGCGCACTTCCCGCCCGCCGTCGAGGCCGGTGCGGACGCCGTGCTGGCCGCCTCGATCTTCCACTGGGGCCCGGACGACATGATGTCGCAGGTCAAGGCGGCCATCCGCGAAGCCGGTTTCGAAGTCCGCTAGGAAAGCCGGCAGACCAGCTGGTTGAGCCTGTCGAAACCAGACTTTTGACACCTGATTTCGGCAGGCTTAATCAGCGGTGGTTCGACAGGCTAACTCGGTGACACTTACAGCCCGACTTCGGCTGACTGAAGAAGCGCGACGGCGTCCGGCTGGCCCTCGAAGGTCACCAGAGCATGGCGGGTGCGGCCGTGGGCGTGCATCAGCAGTTCGCCGGGCTCGCCGACGATGGCTACGGAGACCGGCGCGCGTTTCGCGACATGCCGGGGGCCGGAGGGCCGGACGAGAACGATGCCGAGGTCCACGCCGCGGTAAAGGATGGCAGCCCGCTTGATGAGTTCATCCCACAGGGCCTCTGAATACTCCTCGTCGAGGGCACGCGGTGCCCAGCGGTCCACGGCACGCCGAATGTCCTCCGTGTGGACGAAGTATTCGATCAGGTTGGAGCTTTCGTCCAGCGCCTTGATCTTCATCGGCGACAAAGCAGGCGGTCCGGCGCGGAACGAGTTCACCAGTTTGCTGTAATCGTCGGCCGTCTTGAGCTTCGAAGCCAGCTTGGCCGTGGCTTTGTCGGAAGCCCTGGACAGGCCCTTGATGATCAGGCCGAGGCCCACAGCGGCCTTCCGCTCGCGCAGATACAGGTGTGCTGCCAGGTCCCTGGTCTTCCAGCCACGGCAAAGCGTGGGGGACTCAGGGCCGGCCGCCAGCAGGGTTTCGGCCAGGACTTCTCGGGACGGGTCGACGAAATGCATCACTTGTGAAACTAGCACGTCGCCGGGGCAGTTGCGCAGCGAATCGATTCGCCAATTTGTGCTGTTCTTCACACTGATCGGGGCCATGTGGTGAGGCACTAGACTTGACCTGATGTCTGAGCAGCCCGCCCCCAGCCCCACACCCGGTTCAGCCCCTGCCGCCGCCGTCGGCACTGCTGCCGGCGACCGCCCGTCCGCAAGCCCGCTTCCCGCCGAAATCGCCGCTGCCCTGAAGCGGGACGGCGCCGGACTGGTGGCCGCGATCGTGCAGCAGCACGACACCGACGAGGTGCTCATGCTCGGCTGGATGGACGACGAAGCCCTGAGCCGCACGATGACCACCGGCCGGGTGACCTTCTACTCCCGGTCCCGCCAGGAGTACTGGCGCAAGGGAGACACCTCGGGCCACGTGCAGTGGGTCAAATCGGTGGCCCTCGACTGCGACGGCGATGCCCTCCTCGTGCGCGTCGATCAGGTCGGCGCAGCCTGCCACACCGGAACACGCACGTGCTTCGACGGCCGCGGCCTCGACGTCGTGACCGGAACGGCCGAATAGCCCGCGTTGCACTCACCAGGTCCATCGAATCAGGCACAACCCAAGAACAGACGGAGAACCAATAGCCATGCAGGACCTTGGAATCATCAGCCCGGGCCTGGAAGAATTCCGGGAACTTGCCGGCCACAGCCGTGTCATCCCTGTCCGGCTCAAGGTGCTGGCCGACGCCGAAACGCCCATCGGCCTCTACCGGAAACTGGCACAGGGCCAGCCGGGCACCTTCCTGATGGAATCGGCGGCCGTCGGCGGCGCCTGGTCCAGGTACTCCTTCATCGGCGCACGGTCCCGCGCCACACTGACCACCAAGGACGGGCAGGCACACTGGCTTGGCCAACCGCCCACCGGTGTTCCCGTTGACGGCAACCCGGTCGACGCCATCCGGGACACGATCGATGCCCTGCGCACCGACCGGTTCGACGGACTGCCTCCGTTCACCTCGGGGCTTGTGGGCTTCCTCGGCTGGGAGACCGTCCGGCACTGGGAAAGGCTGACCAGCCCTCCCGAAGACGATCTTCAGCTGCCCGAAATGGCGCTGAACCTCGTCACGGACATGGCCGTCCACGACAACATGGACGGCACGGTGCTGCTGATCGCGAACGCGATCAACTTCGACAACAGCCCCGACCGCGTAGACGAAGCCTGGCAGGATGCCGTCACTCGCGTGAAGGAACTGCTGGCCCGCGTCAGTACTCCCGTGACCCAGCCCGTGTCAGTGCTGGAGCCCGCGGCCCTCGACTTCGCGTCCAGTGTCCAGGAACGGTGGGACGAGCCTGCCTACCTCGCTGCCCTGGACCGCGGGAAGGAGGCGATCGTTGACGGGGAAGTCTTCCAGGTGGTCATCTCCCGCCGCTTCGAGATGGAGTGCGGCGCATCCCCGCTTGACGTCTACCGGGTGCTCCGCAACACGAACCCGAGCCCCTACATGTACATCTTCAGCCTCGAGGACGCGGACGGCCGGGAGTACTCGATCGTCGGTTCGTCGCCCGAGGCGTTGGTGACGGTCACCGGCGACGACGTCATAACGCACCCCATTGCCGGGTCCCGCCCGCGCGGCAAGACCGTGGAAACGGACAAGGCCCTCGCCGAAGAACTCCTGGCGGACGAAAAGGAACGGGCGGAACACCTGATGCTGGTGGACCTCTCCAGAAACGACCTCTCCAAGGTTTGCGTGGCGGGGTCCGTGGACGTGACGCAGTTCATGGAGGTGGAACGCTTCAGCCACATCATGCACCTCGTCTCCACGGTCGTGGGACGGCTCGCCCCCACCGCGAAGGCGTACGACGTCCTGAAGGCAACCTTCCCGGCCGGAACACTGTCCGGCGCCCCGAAACCCCGCGCCCTGCGCCTGCTCGATGAGCTTGAGCCGCACCGGCGCGGAATCTACGGCGGCGTGGTGGGATACCTCGACTTCGCCGGGGACATGGACATGGCCATTGCCATCCGCTCGGCGCTGCTGCGCGAAGGGCGGGCCTATGTCCAGGCCGGCGGCGGCATCGTGGCGGACTCAGTCAATCCCACCGAGGCGCTGGAAACTGTCAACAAGGCGGCCGCTCCGCTCCGTGCAGTCCACACGGCGGGCTCGCTGCACAACATCGCGCCGGACTCTGTCTCCGCGGCTGACGCCACCGGCCGGAAGGCCGGGAAGGAAACCGGCCGGAAGGCGGGGAAGGAAACCGGCCGGACGGCCGGGACGGAAACCGGCCCGAAAGCCGGCGCAGAAGCCGGAACAGAGTCCTGATGGCGGTTCCGGCAGAGTCCGCCGCCAAGACCAAAGCCCGCAGCAGCACTCCGGCATGGGCGCGGAAATCCACCGTGGTCCTGCTCATTGCCGTACTGGCGCTGGCGGTCTTCGGCACCACCACCCAGACCTGGCTGACTGTCCATCTTGACCCGCAGCAACTGGGACAGGGCGCCGCGGAACAGAACGGACTCCAGGTCCAGGGGAGCAAGGCAGCCACCACGGTGACCGCGCTTGCCCTCGTCGCGCTGGCCGGCGGCCTCGCCGCGTCCATCGCCGGCAGGATCGCCCGCTGGATCATTACGGCCATCATCGTGCTGGCGGCCGTCGGGATCGTCACCGCTGCGGCGACCGTACTCGCGGACCCGCTGGCGGCCGCACAGGGTTCCATCGCCGCTGCCACCGGCATCAGCGGGAGCAGCGCGGAGGTGGGCGTCACGGCGTTTCCCGTCCTCGCCGTCGTCGCCGGTTCCCTTCTCGCGCTTGGCGGGCTCCTGGTTGTCCCGGCGGGACGGCGCTGGAAGGCGCGGACCAAGTACGACACCGCCGCACCAGGCAGCCGTGGCGCCCAGACCGGCCCTGTCGACGAGATCGACAGCTGGGACCGGCTCTCGCGCGGCGACGATCCCACCTGAGCCGGATGGTCACGGAGCCACGCGGCGTGCCTGCCGATGACTAAGGCCGCGCCAAAAAATGGCAGAATGTAAGCAGTATTGATCCTGAGGAGATTCACATGAGCAAAGCCACTGTTTCCGGTACTAAGCCCGCGGCGCCCGGAAAGACGCACCACGGCATCGACCACAGCATTGACCTGGGCCACGGCAACAGCCCGGCCGCGTGGACCTGCGTGATCGTCATGCTGATCGGCGCCCTCATCGCCGCCATCGCGTTTGTCATCGCCAGCACCCCCATCTTCGTGGCAGGTGCCGCGGTCATGGTGCTCGGCCTGCTGGCCGGTTTCATCATGCGCAAGGCGGGCTACGGCGTGGGCGGCAGCAAGATCAAGGGCACCGGCCACTAACCGTGACGGTTCTCGACGACATCAATGCCGGTGTCAGGGAGGACATGGACGGCCGCAAGCGCCTCGTGTCCCTCGCGGAACTCAAGGACCGCGCCCTGGCAGCGGCTCCGGCGCGCGACGCATGGGCAGCCCTCGACGGGCCGTCGGCCACCCGCGATCAGCTCAAGGTCATTGCCGAGATCAAGCGCCGCAGCCCGTCAAAGGGCGACCTCGCGAACATCGTGGACCCGGCCTCGCTGGCGGCGCTTTATGCCGACGGCGGCGCCGCCGTGATCAGCGTGCTGACCGAACAGCGCCGCTTCAACGGCTCGCTGGCGGACCTGGATGCGGTCCGGGCCCGCGTGGACGTCCCGCTGCTCCGCAAGGATTTCACCCTGGACGAGTACCAGATCTGGGAGGCACGCGCCCACGGTGCGGACCTTGTCCTGCTGATCGTGGCCGCTTTGTCCGATCAGCAGCTGCGTGAATTTAGTGCGCTCAGCCGGGAACTTGGCATGAATGTCCTGGTGGAGACGCACACGCCGGAGGAGATCGAGCGGGCCGTGGATGCCGACGCCCGGATCATCGGTGTCAACGTGCGCAACCTCAAGACGCTCGACGTCGACCGGTCCCTTTTTGCCTCACTGGCCGGAAGCATTCCGGCCGGCGCGGTCGTGGTGGCGGAATCCGGCGTGCGGGGAGCCGACGACGTCGCCCGCTACGCGGCAAACGGCGCCAACGCCATCCTCGTGGGAGAGGCGCTCGTCAGTGACGCCACACCGCGCGAACGCATCGCGGAGTTCGCCGCAGCCGGGGCAGCAGCGATCGCTGCCCGCGTCTGAGCTTCGCCCTAACCGTGGCGCCATCCGGGAAACAGCCCGCAATAGGCTGCGCACCGGATGCCGCCTGACATCAATTAGTCAAAAGTGAACAGGATGGTGAGACTGATGGCCGAAGCGCCGACAGCCGGCTCTGACGAAGGCTCGGTGGACGCATTCCTGCAGGGAGGCGCATCGCTGCGCCACGCCCCGGGACCCTACTTCGGTTCCTACGGGGGCCGATGGATGCCTGAATCACTGATTGCGGCCCTGGACGAACTGGAAGACACGTTCGAAAAAGCCAAGGCGGACCCCGAATTCACCGCGCAGATCGCCGATCTAAACAAGAACTATTCCGGGCGGCCCTCGCTTCTGACCGAGGCCAAGCGGTTCGCCGAGCACGCCGGGGGAGTGCGCATCTTCCTCAAGCGCGAAGACCTCAACCACACCGGCTCGCACAAGATCAACAACGTGCTGGGCCAGGCGCTGCTTGCCAAGCGCATGGGCAAGACGCGTGTCATCGCCGAGACCGGTGCCGGCCAGCACGGCGTGGCCAGCGCCACGGCCGCCGCGCTGCTGGGCTTGGAATGCGTCGTCTACATGGGCGCGGAAGACTGCCGCCGGCAGGCCTTGAACGTGGCCCGGATGGAGCTCCTGGGAGCCACCGTCGTTCCTGTCACGAACGGGTCGCAGACCCTCAAGGACGCCATCAACGAGGCGCTCCGCGACTGGGTGGCCAACGTCGGAAACACCCACTACCTGCTCGGCACCGCAGCGGGCGCCCACCCGTTCCCCGCGATGGTCCGTTACTTCCACGAGGTCATCGGTGAGGAAGCCCGCGCGCAGATCCTCGACCAGACCGGCCGCCTGCCGGACGCGGTCTGCGCCTGCATCGGCGGCGGCTCCAACGCCATCGGCATCTTCCACGGCTTCCTCGACGACGCCTCCGTTAAGATCTACGGCTTCGAGGCCGGCGGCGACGGCGTGGAAACCGGACGCCACGCGGCGACCATCACGCTCGGCCGGCCCGGCGTGCTGCACGGTGCGCGGTCGTACCTCATGCAGGACGACGACGGCCAGACCATCGAATCGCACTCCATCTCCGCCGGACTGGACTACCCGGGCGTCGGCCCGGAGCACTCGTACCTCGCCGACATCGGACGGGTCAGCTACGAGCCCATCACGGACAGCGAAGCCATGGAGGCCTTCCGGCTCCTGTGCCGCACCGAAGGCATCATTCCGGCCATCGAGTCCTCGCACGCCCTTGCCGGCGCCATCAAGGTGGGGCAGCGGCTGGCCGCTGAGGAGGCCGCAGCGGGCAACGCATCGGACAAGATCGTGATCGTCAACCTGTCCGGCCGGGGCGACAAGGATGTGGCAACAGCAGCCGAATGGTTCGACCTCCTGGAGAAGGATTCGGCAGAGGCCGCCATCGGCAAGGAAGGGGAACAGCTGTGAGCACCGCGCAGATGACCAGCAAATCGGCAATCGCCATTGACAAGGCCCGCGCGGAAGGACGGGCGGCCCTCATCGGCTACCTGCCCGCCGGCTACCCCAGCGTCGAGGAAACCATCGCCGCCGGCATAGCCCTGGCACGCAACGGCGCTGACCTTATCGAGATCGGCATTCCGTACTCGGATCCGGTAATGGACGGCCCGGTCATCCAGGCCGCCACCACGGAAGCCCTCGCCAACGGGTTCCACGTCCGCCAGGTCTTCGACGTCGTGGCAGGCATCACGGCCGAAACCGACGCTGCCGTCCTGGTTATGACCTACTGGAACCCCGTGATCCGGATGGGCGTGGACGAATTTTCCCGCCGCCTCGCCGAAGCCGGGGGAGCGGGCCTGATCACTCCGGACCTCATCCCGGACGAAGCCGCGGACTGGATGGAAGCCTCCGACAAGTACGGGCTGGACCGGGTGTTCCTTGTGGCCCCCTCGTCCTCGACCGAGCGCATGCGGCGCACCGTCGAGGCCAGCCGGGGTTTCGTCTATGCCGTCTCCATCATGGGTGTCACCGGTGCCCGGTCGTCCGTGAGCACGGCAGCCAAGGGCGTGGTGGCCGCGGCCAAAGAGGCCGGCGCGGAGCGTGTTTGCGTGGGCCTCGGCGTATCGAACGCGGACCAGGTGGCGGAAATTGCCGCCTATGCCGACGGTGTGATCGTGGGAACAGCCCTCGTGTCCGCCATCCGCGACGGCGGCGTGGACGCCGTGGCCAGCCTGACCAAAGACCTTAGCGCCGGACTGACCAGGAAGTAGCCCTCCATCATGCAGATGTTCCACTCCGCGGCCGCGCTGGCGAATATGGTGCCGGCGGGCTTCGTCCCGACGAGCATTCCGAGCCCCGACTGGTCCGGCTTCGACATTCCACTGCCGTGGGGCACGCTGCGCATCCATGCCTACGCCCTGTGCATCCTCGCGGGCATTATCGTCGGCCTGTGGCTGACGTCGGTGCGGTGGGCAAAGCGCGGAGCTCCCGAAGGCAGCGTGTGGGACATCGTCATTTGGGCCATCCCGTTCGGCATCATCGGCGGCCGGCTCTATCACGTGTTCTCCTCCCCGGACGCCTACTTCGGGCCGGGTTTTGACGGCACGGGGGACCTGTCCCTGATCCCGCAAATCCAGCGCGGCGGCCTGGGCATCTGGGGTGCCGTGGTGCTGGGCGCCTTCGGCGCCTGGATCGGCTGCCGCCGGGCGGGCGTCAAGCTCACGGCGTTCCTGGACGCCGCGGCGCCGGGACTGCTGCTCGCGCAGGCCGTTGGCCGCTGGGGCAACTACTTCAACCAGGAGCTCTTCGGCGGCCCCACCACGCTGCCCTGGGGTCTCCAGGTTGACTCCGACAACCCCAACTTCCCGTCCGGATTCCCTGCGGACACGCTGTTCCACCCCACCTTCCTGTACGAGTCGCTCTGGAACCTCGTGGGTGTGCTCATCCTTCTGGCGCTGGACCGGCGGTTCCACTTCCGCCGCGGCCGGCTTTTCTGGGTCTACGCCATGTACTACACACTGGGCCGGGTGTGGATCGAAGCCATGCGCATCGATGATGCCGAACAGATCAGCCTCTTCGGCATCACCACACGGCTCAATGTCTGGACCAGCATCTTAGTGTTCATCGCTGCTCTGGCCGTGTTCATCGTGCTGGGCTTGCGCAGGAAGGGCGATCAGCAGAGCGTCTACCTCCCCGGCCGTGAGCCCGTTGCCGGGCCCGGCACTGAGTCCGCCGTCGAAACGGCCGGCGACAAGGCCGCCGTTAAAACGGCCGGCGACAAGTCCGCCGACGAAACGGGCGGTGACAGACCCGTCGGCGAGACGGCGGACGGCGACGTGGGCCCCGCTAAAGAGACGGTCGGTGCGTCGGTAGCGCCGGCTGTCACCGGGAAAACGGACGACGGCGGGACCTCGCCGGAGAAGGCAAGCGGCCGTCGTGCAGCAGCCGATACCGTCCGTGATGCGGACGCCGTTGTCTCAGATAGTGAATCGCGTGATAATCTCCCAGATAACCAAAACGGTCCAGGCCACGCTTCTGCCCCAACGGAAGCAGTGCCGGCAGCCACTGGCGGCAACACGTCCGCCAAGGACTCGCCGGACACCGGAAAATCCGGTGCTGCTGCCACCGGACCTGCGCCGAAAGCTGACGGCACCCGCTAGTTCAGCGCCGGCACCGAGGGCAGCCAGAGCCACCGCTTGGAGCGCCCAACACCACAGCGTCGTGGCATCAGGGCCCATGCCGGGCAGCATAGAGCTGCTGACCGGTCAAGCCCGGGCGGAGAGCCTGCGTAACTGTTAGTTCAGCAGTCTTCCCTGCCCTACAATTTCCAGTAACTAACACTTTGTTGTGCCCATCACACCGGCGCTCTGAGTGGGGCCAACGTTGTCCCTTCCATACGCACGATCAGGAGGAAGGACGTCTCCCATGACCCAAACTCTTCACAGCCCCAGCTGGTCCGAACCGAACCAGCCGGACGCCGCCATGTCACCGTTTAAACGGTTTGCGGCGCTCCCCGAGGCAGCCGGGCTCTACAACCCGGAGCAGGAGAAGGACGCCTGCGGTCTTGCGATTATCGCCACCCTGCGCGGGGAGCCCGGCTACGACATCGTTGATGCCGCGCTCACGGCCCTGCGCAACCTCGAGCACCGCGGAGCCGTTGGCGCCGACGAGGGAACGGGCGACGGCGCCGGGCTGCTGATGCAGGTACCGGACGAGTTCTTCCGCGCCGTCACCGAATTCGAACTCCCGGCACCCGGGCAGTATGTCGTGGGCACCGCCTTCCTCCCCGCCGAGCAGCGTGAGGCCGATGCCGCCAAGGCAGGCATCGATGGCCTCGCCGCTGACGAGGGCCTCACCGTCCTCGGCTGGCGCGAAGTGCCGATCGTGGCCGACCTGGTCGGCGCCATGGCCCGCGCCTGCATGCCGTACTTCTCGCAGCCGTTCTTCGCCTCCTCCACCGGCGAGCAGCTGGACCGCAACGAACTCGATTCCCGCGCCTGGCGGATCCGCAAGCGCGCCCAAAACAAGTTTGGCGTCTACTTCCCGTCGCTGTCCTCACGGACCATCGTCTACAAGGGCATGCTGACCACGGCCCAGCTGGAGCCGTTCTACCCGGACCTCTCCGACAAGCGCTTCAAGACCAAGCTCGCGATCGTCCACTCCCGCTTCTCCACCAACACCTTCCCGTCCTGGCCACTCGCACAGCCGTTCCGCACCATCGCCCACAATGGTGAAATCAACACCGTCAAGGGCAACCGGAACTGGATGCGCGCCCGCCAGTCCCAGCTGGCCAACCCGCTGCTGGGGGATTCCCCGGAAGAACTGTTTCCGATCTGCACCCCCGGTGCCTCTGACTCGGCGTCCTTCGATGAGGTGGCGGAGCTGCTCTGGCTCTCCGGCCGCCCCATCACGCACTCGATCATGATGATGATCCCGGAGGCGTGGGAAAACCACGCCACCATGGATCCGGCACGCCGTGCGTTCTACGAGTACCACTCCCTGTTGATGGAGCCGTGGGACGGACCGGCCGCTGTGTCGTTCACCGACGGCAACCTCGTCGGGGCCACGCTGGACCGCAACGGACTGCGCCCCGGCCGCTACTGGATCACCGAGGACGGCCTGGTCGTCTTCGCCTCCGAGGTGGGCGTCATCGACGTCGAACCCTCCAAGGTGGTCAAGAAGGGCCGCGTTTCCCCCGGCAAGATGTTCCTGGTGGACACCGAAGCCGGCCGGATCATCGACGACGAAGAGGTCAAGGCCGAGGTCGCCGCGGCGAACCCCTGGGCCGAATGGGTCAAGGACAACCTGATCGACCTCAACGAGCTCCCCGAGCGCGAGCACGTGGTGCACACGGCCGCGTCCGTGAACATCCGCCAGCGGACCTTTGGCTACACCACCGAAGAGCTCAAGATCCTGCTCGGCCCGATGGCACGCACGGGGGCCGAGCCGCTGGGTGCCATGGGCTCCGATACGCCGGTTGCCGTCCTGTCCAAGCGCCCCCGGCTGCTGTTCGATTACTTTGTGCAGTCCTTCGCGCAGGTCACCAACCCGCCGCTGGACGCGATTCGTGAAGAGCTGGTCACGTCGCTGACGTGCGCCATCGGCCCCAACGGCAACCTGCTCGACACCAAGCAGGTCCGCCAGCCGCAGGTTTCGCTGCCGTTCCCGGTCATCAACAACGACCAGCTGGCGAAGATCGCCAACATCGAGAATGCTGACGGCGACAAGGTCGCCATGAAGGTTCGCGGCCTCTACCGGCCCGAGGGCGGCGAGAACGCCCTGCGTGCCCGGCTGACCGAGATCTGCGAGCAGGTTTCGGGCGCCATCAACCGCGGTGTGCAGTACGTGGTGCTGTCCGACCGTGACTCCAACGCCCAGTGGGCGCCCATTCCTTCGCTGCTGCTGGTCAGCGCCGTGCACCACCACCTGCTGCGCAGCGCCAACCGCACCAAGACGGCCCTCGTGGTCGAGGCCGGCGACGTCCGCGAGACGCACCATGTGGCAGTGCTCGTGGGCTACGGCGCCTCGGCCGTCAACCCGTACCTGGCCATGGAGTCCGTGGAGCAGCTCATCACAGCAGGCGACGTCGTTGGCGTCACCGCGCAGGATGGCGTCTACAACCTCATCAAGGGGCTCGGCAAGGGCGTCCTGAAGATCATGTCCAAGATGGGTATCTCCACCGTGGCCTCCTACACCGGTGCGCAGACCTTCGAAGCGCTCGGCCTGGGCCAGGAGCTCGTGGACGAATTCTTCTCAGGCACGCACTCCCAGCTGGGCGGCGTGGGCCTGGACGTCATCGCGGCCGAAGTGTCCGCACGGCACCAGATGGCCTACCCCGAGGGCGGCATTGAGCAGCCGCACCGCCCGCTGCTCGGCGGCGGCGAATACCAGTGGCGCCGCGACGGCGAGCCGCACCTCTTCAACCCGGAGACGGTCTTCCGGCTGCAGCACGCCACGCGTGAGCGCCGCTACGACATCTTCAAGTCCTACACCAAGGGCGTGGACGACCAGTCCGAGAACCTGATGACCCTGCGCGGTCTCCTTAAGTTCAAGGACGGCGCCCGTCCCGCAGTGCCGCTCGAGGAAGTGGAGCCGGTCTCCAGCATCGTCAAGCGGTTCTCCACGGGTGCCATGAGCTACGGCTCCATCTCCAAGGAAGCCCACGAAACGCTCGCGATCGCGATGAACCGCCTGGGCGGCAAGTCCAACACCGGTGAAGGCGGCGAGGACGTGGACCGCCTGCTCGATCCCGAGCGCCGCTCCGCCGTCAAGCAGATCGCATCCGGCCGGTTCGGTGTCACGAGCCTGTATCTGACCAACGCTGACGACATCCAGATCAAGATGGCTCAGGGCGCCAAGCCCGGCGAAGGCGGCCAGCTGATGGCCCAGAAGGTTTACCCCTGGGTTGCCCGGACCCGCCACTCGACCCCCGGCGTCGGACTGATTTCCCCGCCCCCGCACCACGACATTTACTCCATCGAGGACCTTGCGCAGCTCATCTACGATGCCAAGCGCGCCAATCCTTCGGCCCGCGTGCACGTCAAGCTCGTCTCCGAGGTGGGCATCGGCACAGTTGCCGCCGGTGTGACGAAGGCGAAGGCCGACGTCGTGCTCGTTTCCGGACACGACGGCGGAACCGGCGCCTCGCCGCTGAACTCGCTCAAGCACGCCGGTGTCCCGTGGGAGCTGGGGCTCGCAGAGACCCAGCAGACGCTCATGCTCAACGGCCTGCGCGACCGCGTGGTGGTGCAGGTGGACGGCCAGCTCAAGACCGGCCGCGACGTCGTGATTGCTGCCCTGCTCGGCGGCGAGGAATTCGGCTTCGCCACGGCCCCGCTGGTGGTCGAAGGCTGCATCATGATGCGCGTCTGCCACCTGGACACGTGCCCGGTGGGCGTTGCCACGCAGAACCCCGAGCTGCGGGCCCGCTTCAGCGGCAAGCCCGAGTTCGTGGTCAACTTCTTCGAGTTCCTGGCAGAGGAAGTCCGCGAAATCCTCGCGGAACTTGGCTTCCGGAGCATCGAGGAAGCGATTGGCCACGCAGAAATGCTGGACACCCGCGAGGCGATCAACCACTGGAAGGCCGAGGGCCTGGACCTTGATCCGATCCTGCACGGGCTGGAGTTCGACGACGACGCCCCGCTGCGGAACCTGACCGGCCAGAACCACGAGCTGGACAAGCACTTCGACCAGCGGCTCATCGCCATGGCAGCGGAAGCGCTGAGCGACCGCGCCCCGGTGAAGATTGCCGTGGATGTCATCAACACCGACCGTTCGGTGGGCACCATGCTCGGCCACGTGGTCACCAAGACGTTCAGCACGGACGTGCTGGCCACGGACACTATCGACATCACGCTCACGGGAACGGCCGGCCAGTCGCTGGGCGCCTTCCTGCCTGCCGGCATCACGCTGCGCATGTACGGCGATTCCAATGACTACGTCGGCAAGGGCCTCTCCGGCGGCCGGATCATCGTCCGCCCGGACCGCACCAACGTGTTCAATGCGGAGAGCAACGTGATCGCCGGAAACGTGATCGGCTACGGCGCCACGAGCGGCGAAATGTTCCTGCGCGGCCAGGTGGGCGAACGCTTCCTGGTCCGGAACTCCGGCGCCACGGCGGTAGTCGAGGGCATCGGCGACCACGGCTGCGAGTACATGACCGGCGGCCAGACGCTCATCATCGGACGGACCGGGCGCAACTTCGGCGCCGGCATGTCCGGCGGCACGGCCTACGTTCTGGACCTGCGGACCACCCGCGTGAACAAGCAGGCGCTGGAGTCCGGCGAGCTGCAGCTCCGCGACCTGGACGCCGAGGACCGCGACATCGTGCACGGCCTCCTCGTCAAGCACGTCGAGGAAACCGACTCGCAGCTCGCGGCGCGCCTGCTCGAGAACTTCGATGACACCGCTGCCCGCATTACCAAGGTGCTGCCGCGCGACTACGCGGCCGTGCTGCAAACCCGTCTTGACGCCATCGAAGAGGGCCTGGACCCCGACGGCGAAGAAGTTTGGTCTCGAATCCTGGAGGTGACCGGTGGCTGACCCACGCGGATTTCTGAAAGTACGCCAGCGTGAAACCCAGCCACGCCGCCCCGTTCCCGTCCGCATCATGGACTGGAAGGAAGTCTATGAGGCCCAGGAAAAGGGTGTCCTCAAGAGCCAGGCCGGCCGCTGCATGGATTGCGGCGTGCCGTTCTGCCACCAGGGCTGCCCGCTCGGGAACCTGATCCCCGAGTGGAACGACCTCATGTGGCGGGACAAGGGCGAGGAAGCGATTGAGCGGCTGCACGCCACCAACAATTTCCCCGAGTTCACCGGCCGCCTGTGCCCGGCTCCCTGCGAGGCGTCCTGCGTGCTGGGCATCAACCAGCCCGCCGTGACCATCAAGCAGGTGGAGGTTTCCATCATCGATGAGGCCTTCGACAACGGCTGGGTCAACCCGCTGCCTCCCACGCGCCTCACCGGCAAGACGGTCGCCGTCGTCGGCTCCGGCCCGGCAGGTCTGGCGGTCGCCCAGCAGCTGACGCGCGTGGGCCACACCGTGGCAGTCTACGAACGCGACGACAAGATCGGGGGACTGCTGCGCTACGGCATCCCCGATTTCAAGATGGAAAAAGAGCAGGTGGACCGCCGGCTTGAGCAGATGAAGGCTGAAGGCACCCGCTTCCGTACCGGCGTCGCCGTCGGCACGGACGTGACGTGGGAGCAGCTGCGCCGCCGTTACGACTCAGTGGTCATTGCCACCGGCGCCACCGTGCCGCGCGACCTGAACATCCCGGGCCGCGAGCTTGACGGTGTCCACTTCGCGATGGACTACCTCGTGCCGGCCAACCGCGTAGTGGCGGGGGAGTCGGTGGAAAACCAGATCCACGCCAAGGGCAAGCATGTGGTGATCCTTGGCGGCGGTGACACCGGCGCTGACTGCCTCGGCACCGCGCACCGCCACGGCGCCGCGTCGGTGACCACCCTGGCCATCGGCAAGCAGCCCCCGGCGGAACGGGCGGGCCACCAGCCCTGGCCGACTTTTCCCACGCTTTTCGAAGTTGCCAGCGCCCACGAAGAAGGCGGTGAGCGCACGTACCTCGCCTCCACCGTGGAATTTGTCGGTGAAAACGGCAAGCTGACCGGCGTCAAGGTCGCCGAAACCGAGTTCGTTGACGGCAAGCGGCTGCCCAAGGCCGGCACCGAGCGGATCATCCCCGCGGACCTGGTGTTCCTCTCCCTGGGCTTCACCGGTGCCGAGCCTGCCGGCATCACCGAGCAGGTCAGCGCTGAATTCGACGGCCGCGGCAACGTGTCCCGCGACGGCTATTACATGACCAACACCGAGGGCGTGTTCGTGGCCGGCGATGCCGGACGCGGCCAGTCGCTCATTGTGTGGGCCATCGCCGAAGGCCGTGCCTGCGCAGCCGCGGTGGACAAGTTCCTGATGGGGAGCACAATCCTTCCGGCTCCCGTGGCCCCGACGGACCGCGCCATCGCCGTCCTCTAGCGATGCCTCGGAGGTGAAAGTTCACCTCCACGACAACTTAACCAATGCAAGAGACCAATAGGGTAGGTATATGAGACGCGCAAAGATTGTGGCCACATTCGGACCGGCGATTGCCAGCTATGAAAACACCCTCGCGGTGCTGGAAGCCGGCGTTGACGTAGCCCGGATGAACATGAGCCACGGCGATTACTCCGTGCATGACAACACCTACGAGAACGTCCGTAAGGCTGCGGCGGATCTCGGCAAGGCCGTTGCCATCATGGCCGACCTCCAGGGACCGAAGATCCGTCTCGGCCGCTTTGTGGACGGCCCCCATGAGCTGGCTGTCGGTGATATCTTCACGATCACCACCGAGGACGTGCCCGGCACCAAGGACATCTGCTCCACCACGCTGAAGAGCCTCACCGAGGACGTCAACGTGGGCGACGCGCTGCTGATCGATGACGGCAAGGTCGCGCTGCGCGCCATCGAAGTGGACAACGTCAAGGTTGTCGCCCAGGTGACCGTGGGCGGCATGGTGTCCAACAACAAGGGCATCAACCTGCCGGGCGTTGCCGTCAACGTCCCCGCGCTGAGCGTGAAGGACGAGGACGACCTGCGCTGGGCGATGCGCCGCGGCGTGGACATGGTTGCCCTGTCCTTCGTGCGTGACGCCACGGACATCAAGCGCGTCCACGAGATCATGGACGAAGAAGGCCGCCGCGTTCCGGTGATCGCCAAGATCGAGAAGCCGCAGGCCGTGGAGCAGCTCCACGAAATCATCGACGCGTTCGACGCCATCATGGTGGCCCGTGGCGACCTTGGCGTGGAGCTTCCGCTGGAGGAAGTGCCGATCGTTCAGAAGCGCGCCATCGAACTGGCACGGCGCTGGGCCAAGCCGGTCATCGTGGCCACGCAGGTCCTCGAGTCCATGATCGACAACCCGCGCCCCACCCGCGCTGAGGCTTCCGACTGCGCCAACGCGGTGCTCGACGGCGCCGATGCGGTCATGCTCTCCGGTGAGACCAGCGTGGGCAAGTACCCGATCGAGACCGTCAAGGTCATGGCACGGATCATCGAGTCCACCGAGGAGCACGGCCTGGAGCGCGTCCCCCCGCTGGGCACCAAGCCCAAGACCCGCGGTGGCGCCATCACCCGTGCCGCCGTCGAAATCGCCGATCAGCTGGACGCCAAGTACATCTGTACTTTCACCCAGTCTGGTGACTCCGCACGCCGCCTGTCCCGCCTCCGCCCGATCAAGCCGGTCTTCGCGTTCACTCCGGTGGAGCACGTGTGGAACCAGCTGGCGCTGACCTGGGGCATCCAGCCGGTGCTGGTGGCCATGGTGGGCCACACGGATGAAATGACGGCACAGGTTGACCGCAGCCTGCTGGACATGGAGCTCGTGGAAGATGGTGACCTTGTGGTCATCGCTGCCGGTTCCCCTCCCGGAAAGGCCGGTTCCACCAACTCGCTGAAGGTCCACAAGGTGGGCGACCTCGCCGACACCTCACGCCTGGGCGAGGGGACGACCAACCGCGAGAAGCTCGGCCCCTGGCCGGAAAAGAAGAAGAAGAGCTAGTTCCAGGTCCTGCTGGGTAGCTGAGACCAAAAGGGAGGGTCCCCGCCGTTGGGCGCGGACCCTCCCTTTTTCGTTGAGAACGAAAAGGTTCTTCTGGGAACAAAAGGAGGGTCCCTGCCGATTGGCGGGGACCCTCCTTGGTTGCTTGGTCTCGGTGTTAGTTGACCTGGTTGATGATGGTCTCGGCCACTTCGCGCATGCTCAGGCGGCGGTCCATGGAGGTTTTCTGGATCCAGCGGAAGGCTTCCGGCTCCGTCAGGCCCATCTTGGTGGTGAGAAGGCTCTTGGCGCGCTCCACGAGCTTGCGGGTGGCAAACTGCTCCTGGAGGTCCGTGACCTCGTTTTCGAGGGCCTTGATCTCCTCGTGGCGGGAGAGGGCGATCTCCAGGGCGGGGATGAGGTCGGCCGGCGTGAAGGGCTTGACCACGTAAGCCATAGCGCCGGCGTCGCGGGCGCGCTCCACGAGTTCCTTCTGGCTGAAGGCGGTCAGCAGCACCACGGGGGCGATGCGAGCCTTGACGATCTTCTCGGCTGCGGTGATGCCGTCCATGACGGGCATCTTGACGTCCATGAGGACGAGGTCGGGCTTGAGCTCCTCGGCCAGCTGCACGGCCTTCTCGCCGTTGTCGGCCTCGCCAATGACGTCGTAGCCCTCGCCGCGCAGGATCTCGATGATGTCCAGGCGGATGAGGGTTTCGTCTTCGGCGACAATTACGCGGCGCGCCGGCTGGGACGTGGTGTTTGACTCCGTCGGTTCTGACACGGGATCTCCTTGAAAAGGTACGGCGGGAACATGACTATCTTAGTTGCGCCCGGGTTTGTACTTGGATCTGCATGGCTTGTTGCGGCGGCACTGGCGCGATTCTGGAATTCAGCCTATCTGCATGTAGAGTAAATCCGCGCACTGGAAGTGGCTGCGTTGCTCACAACACGCTGTGGGCCTACGATTGTTACTCCGTGTACTCCGCGCCCGAGTGGCGGAATTGGCAGACGCGCCGCACTCAAAATGCGGTATCGAAAGGTGTGTGGGTTCGAGTCCCACCTCGGGCACAGTGTTTCCGCAGGTCAGCGGGGTTTTAACCCCCGTAGTGTGCACAAAAGCTCGTTTTTTGTGCACACGAAGCCTAGAATTTTGGGCATGGCCAGCATTTGGGAGCGGAAAAAATCGAACGGATCCACGTCGTTCACCGTCCGCTGGCGTAACCCCGAAACGAAGAAGCAAGAGGGGATAACCCTCGCCACGGCAGCCGAAGCCCAGACGCTGAAACGCCTCCTTGACGCGAACAATCAGTCCTTCGAAATCGCACAACATGCGATGGTCAAGAACCAGACCAAGAAACCCACGGTTGCTGCGGTGATCCAAGAGCACATCGACCTTCTGGTTCGCCCGTCCGTCGGCACAGTTCGCACGTACCAAACGATGCTGAAGCTTCACATCGCGGACGTCATCGGTCATATTCCTGTCGACAAGCTCGACTACCGGCACCTGACCTACTGGATCAAGACGATGCAGAAGAAGGGCAGGTCTCCGAAAACGATCAAGAACAACCACGGCCTCATCTATGCGGCCATGGAGACAGCGGTTATGCTCCGCTACCGGAAAGATAATCCTTGCCGCGGCGTAAAGCTCCCGTCAGGTGAGAAGGCAGAGGATGAAGCCCGGTTCCTGACACACGCCGAATTTGGGATGATCCTCGAGACGATGGGGGACCGGTACAGGGCGTTCACCGAGTTCCTGGTTATGACCGGCACGCGCTTTGGCGAGGCCACTGCCGTGACTGTGGCAGACGTGGACCTCATGTCCAAGCCCGCCACAATTCGGATCAATAAGGCATGGAAGCGCGGTACTGATTCCGAGTACTACATCGGCGCCACCAAGACGGGTGCCGGCAAGAGGACGGTTTCCCTGAACCCTCATTTGGTGGAGGTGCTCATTCCCTTGGTGGCCAGCAGGCCCGGTTCGGATCTCTTGTTCACCACCCCTAAGGGTGAGCGGATCATTCACAAGCTGTATTGGCATCACTACTGGGTTCCGGCAGTGAAGGCGGCGCAAGCCCGTGGGCTGACCAAGTCACCCCGGATTCACGATTTGCGCCATACCCACGCGTCGTGGCTGATCCAGGACGGCGTTTCCCTCTTCACCGTGTCCAGGCGGCTGGGGCACGCTTCCACCCGCACGACGGAAGAGGTATACGGCCACCTGATGCCTCAGGCCCTGCAAGATGCTGCGGACGCCGTCGAGCGTTCCGCTGTTGTCTGGCGTGGCTAGCGGCGGCACTCGCTCACACTAGGAGTATTTCTGTCGCGCCTGGGCCCGGGTACCGATCATTCGGACGGAGGCCGGTGACGTACTCGTTGACCGGACTTCGCGCAGCTGGGCAATTTCCTTCAAGTGGACAGACGTAAAGACGATCTTTCCCTTGCCCCAGACGGAATGCGGGAACTCTCCCTTGGCGGCCCCTTCACGGAGCCATGCCTCTGAGCACTTGAGGACCGTGGCGGCCTCGGCCGGTTCGAAGAATTCGAGTTTCATGGCTTCCTCGATCCTTTCGTGATTTTGCTGCGGCCGGAGCTCGGTGCTGAGTCCTGCCCTAGTTCATTGGAGCAAGGCCATCCGGCTGCATGACCGGGCGATGGAAAGTCGCTGCAAAGTCATCGGTCTGGCGCTGCACGTTCTCCGGAGAAGCCGTGAACTGGCTCGAGGCTCGTTGGACGAGACCGGCGTTTCCAAGGAAGTTGAGCTGCCGGCGGATGGTCGACGCCGATGCCTGGAGCCCGGCTCCGATTTCGCTGCACGTTGATGGGCCGTTCTTGAGTAAGAAGCGGACTATTTGGCTTCGCGTTCGGTTCATCAGGATGTTCGACATTGAGACCGGAACCTAAGGAATGAATGAGTGCGTTGCTGTAGACGGGTCTACAGGAGCAGGTTACCCCTCCAGTGGTCATGATGGAAGGGCCTTTTTCTGCCCATGAATCTTCCAAGGCGCGGGGGCCCTGATTGCCGTGCCGTAGGACACGCGGAATACTGAGCGTAGGTGGGCCGAAGGTAGCTGGCGGGGCCACCGGTGTTGACGTTGCTGATCAGGGGGCGGTTATGCGGATTGACGAGGCAGGGCATGGTGAGGGGCTGTCGCCTCAGGCCCAGCTTGCCCGTCGACTGAATCTGCTGCTCGATGTAGTTGTTGCCGAACGAGGGAAGCCGGTCACGTTCAGGGAAGTTCAAGCGGACCTTGCCGGCAGGGGCATCAAGCTGTCGCGGGCACGATGGTTCTACATGAAAGAGGGGACTGGCCGTCTGGTCAGCGATCCTGTGTTGCTGGCTGGCCTCTGCGACATCTTCAAGGTTGACCCGTCCTATCTGGTTGGCGATGACTCTACCTTGCCGGAGCGAATCGATTCGCAGCTTGAGTTCGTTAAGTCCCTGCGTGCGGCTCGCGTGAAGACCTTCGCCGCACGAACTCTTGGGGACGTATCACCGGAGACGTTGCAGGCCATCTCTGAGTATCTCAACAAGGATATTGGTCGGCACCCTGGTGGGGAGCGGGCGGCGGCTAGCCCTCCAGAAGATATTCAAGATGAGCCGCCAGTAGCTCCTTGATCCGTTCCGGGTTGGCTGAATAGCGCGGCGAGCGGCCGTGACGACGGCCTGGTTCCACGTCGACTAGGATTGCGCCCGATTCCTCCAGTGCGAGCAGGTGCTTGGCTACGCTCGGTTCGCCGGCGCTGACAGATGCCGCAATGTCCCCACGGGAAGCGGGGCCGTGCGCCGACAGGTAGCGGAGGATCTCGTTCCGTGATCGGTTGCCAAAGGTCGCGACGGCGGCCTCGACGTCGGCCGACCAGGCGTCGTCATGAGGCTGCGTAATCCTTGGCATGGAACCATTCTTATCTACAGTTCGAAGAAAAGTAAGACTCGTCGTCTTGACGATACTTTAATTATCCTTGAGAATAGTTTGCATAGCCTTATTGCATTCGTGGTCGGCCCTGGTTTAGCGGCCATTCTTGAGGTGTCGGGCATGCCGTCACCGGACTTATCGGAAGCGTTTAGTCGAAGCGGTGAAGACCAATGCGAGTCGAAGCCAGAGCAAATCAGGCCCAACATGACGAACCAAATGCAGTTACCGTTGATGTTTCCCTGCGCACACCACCAGCGCCGGCAGTGCTGGCAGTCCCGGTGGATCAGATCATGGTCGCCGTTGACGGTGTGCGCCGATATGTCATTTCGCATCTGTCCCGGCTCGGCAGGGCCTGCGACGTGGACGACGTTATGCAGGACATCCGGGTTGCGGTGTGGGATGGAGTGAACCGAGGACAATATCGCCAGCTTCCGGGAGTCCCTTTCGGTGCCTGGGTCCAAGGAGTGTGCATCAACGTGTGCGCCGCGCACATCCGCCGCGAGCTGAGCCATCCGACTCTGCCGTTGCTGATTGAAGCCGGAGATCCGGACGGATCGGCGTCGCTCGATGCTCTGGCGATGCTAGTTGTCGGCGGTGTGGATCGCAGTGCTGAGAAAATCATCGACAAGGAATGGGCGCGAAAAATTATCCAACTGACCGGGGCAAGTGTGCCGGACGACGTTTGGGAACTTGCCGTTGACAGCCTGACCGGGCCACGCCAGTTCGGTCCGCCTTCGCCGCAGGACCGGCGCCGCTGGCATGCGGCGACGGTGGTGCGCCAGACGGCAAGGACTGTTCAAAGCGCGCTGGAGGTTGAGCCGCAGGAGATCCGCAACATCGGGGACGTGTGCCAGCGTGCGGCAGAATGCTTGCCCACTCCGGTACTCCGTCGAACTGCGGAAACCATCGTTCGTACGGGTGTTAGCGGGCCGGACCGCGCCAGGGCATTGGCGGCGTTGGCCGCTGAACTCGGCGTTACGGAGCGCTATGTTGCCGTGCAGATTGGATTCGCCCGGCGTCTGTATCAAACGGCCTGGCGGATTCTCCAGAGTGCAAGGCGACCTGCACGCTAAGTCATGTCCTCAGCCGCTCATTTGCAATGAACTGGCGAGGAGGCTGGAATGTCGTTGACCCGGAGAATTGCATTGCCTGGCTTGAGCCGCCGACGGCGATGGTTGCTCGTAGCGTTCGTAGTCTTGAGTGTGGCGACCGTGTTGTTCGCTTTGACGCGGCCAACCCCGGGGCCCGCACCTGAGCCGGATCCAGCATCGTCGAGGGGGCCGGCTCCCCAAGTGTCGGCGGCTCCCTCCGGTGGGCCGCAGTCGAAGACTTCGACGACGCCTCCCGCCGTCGCAGGACCCGCCACCTATGGTGTGCCCCGCACGACTGACTTCCGAAGGCTGGCTTCGGCGGCGGCCACAGCGATTTACACATGGGACACGCGGAAGGCGTCGTACTCCGAGGTGTACTCCGGGCTCCGCAACTGGTGGCATGTGCTCCCGGACGGGTCCAATCCCCTGGCTGTGTTCGTCCAGGAGTTCGAGGCGACTGGGATCAATGCCGGAACCTATCAGTATCTGGCCGGGCAGCAGGCGATCCGTTCGGCAACGGTGGAATCCATGATGTGTGACAGCGAGCTTGCTAAGGTGCGAGAGCGACCGGCACCGTGGGCGGGACTCCACGTGTGCACCGTCTCTCTCCGCGTGTTGGACCAGTCAATTTCAGTCCGCAACACGTATGCGGCCCCAGTCAGCGTCATGGTCAACTGTCCGCCAGCTTCGACAGCACCGGCGGACCATTGCGTCATGGTCGGCTTTTATGCCGCGCCGAACAGGATCGTCTACTAATGGCGGCTCCGGCGGTGATTGCCGCAGTGGCAAGGCGTCGCACGATCGTGCGGGCTTTGCTTGCCGCGGTTACGACGGCGGTCCTGGCGGGCGCCTTTGCGCTCTGCGCGGCAGTTTCGGTGCTCGGCGCCAACGCGATGAGCGACTCATCTGTCTGCGCGTCGGCCGGTTCGAGCGGTCAGCCGGACGCCAACGAGCGTGCTGTCTTGGACATCGGCGCTCCCAACCAGGCGCCCGTCAACCTGACAGCTCGGCAAATGGACCTTGCAAAGGGTTATGTTTCAGTCGGCATGCAGTTGGGCGTGCCACGTGATGGCCAGATCATCGCAATCATGATGGCTCTTCAGGAATCCAGTCTCAGAATGCTGGCGAACGTGAACGTCCCCGGATCACTCAGCTTCCCGCACGACGGCGTTGGAAGTGACCACGACTCCCTTGGCACCGCGCAGCAACGTCCGGCTGCCGGCTGGGGGAGTGTCGAAGAACTGATGGATCCCATCTATAACGTGCGGGCCTTCTATGGCGGACCGTCTGGTCCCAACAAGGGAAGCCCTCGCGGACTGCTGGACATTCCCGGATGGCAATCCATGACCAAGGGCCAGGCTGCCCAGGCTGTCCAGGTCTCGGCGTTTCCTGAGCTGTACGCGCGATGGGAGCCGGACGCATCGGCCATCGTTGATGCGCTCGACGGCGGGACGGCACCTGCTCCTTGCGTCGATACGCCGCCCGTCTCAGCGCCGACAGCGCCGTCGGCAGACCTAAGCCAAATCCGAAAGGATATCCTGCGGTTTACCCAAGCCGGCCTCGGCGGGTCCTATGTGTGGGGCGGGACGGCCTTCAAAGCGTGGGACTGCTCTGGCTTTGTCCAGTGGATCTACCGGCAAGCCGGAATCAACCTCCCGAGGGTGGAGCAATGGAGGGTCGGTAAGCGGACGGACAATCCGCAGCCAGGAGACTTGGTGGTGCAGAACGCGCAGGGGCCGGACACCTGGGGCCATGTTGGGATCTACGCCGGCGACGGGATGATGTACAGCGCGCTCAACCCTTCTGTGGGGACCCTGCTGCATCCGATCGCCTGGAATTCAGATACGGCATATTTCGACCTACTAACGTACCGGTAGAAGCTGCGGCGCCGCCGACCCTCACCACCGCCTGCTGTCTAGTTCTCCCGGAGTATGCCCTAAAAATGTGTATCAGAAGGGGCCAGCAGGCTAAGCCAAATACAAGTGGGCACCTTGCGTTGGCGTAAGAGCAAGGAATTTATAACCGCCGAGCGAGTTGAGCCTGATCTGGTCTTTCATCTTCTTCGGCGATGAAAGCCGTTGAGCTCATTTCGCACAGAGTTCATTTCTGTATACGCGGCATAAAGTTTCGGTACGAGAATCAGGAAAGTCATCACGATGTAGGCGCCTATCGCCAGCACTGGGCCTGACCACCATCGATCGAGTTCCGGGGTGCCCGGCCGGTACCACGCGACCAGGTTCATACCAATCACCAGCAACGCACCACTAGAGATGCAGAGGAGAAAGGCAAACAGGACGTGGGCAACAGCTTCATCGATCCCATCCCGCTCGACGTCCAACCACGCTTCATCGGGTCTGTCCGTTAACCGAATGCGGAGGGATGACAGCTGGGTGAACACCCCCAGCAATCCCGCCGAGAGGAGAGCCATCGCTGACAGCGTGGCGGACGGTGAGGCAATCTGCCAGCCCAAGATATAGCTGCAGACCAGAACAGCCGCTGCTACCGCTACGAGCGTTATTCGGACAGGCCAGTCGGGAGCAGTTGTTCCATCAGCCATATCGTTCGTTAGCCCACGCCAGTGGCCCCGGAAGATGGGAAGGATTGAAAAACGAGACACCTTCTCATCCCTTCGCTTGAGGCCAGCCGTCCCATTCGAACTGCGTCTTTAGGTTCCGCTGCAGCTTTGTAACCCGAGACCGCACAGCCGCCCACAGTTCATCGTCTTCTGGCTCCGAATCGTAACCTACGGGATAGACAAAAACGTCGGAGAAGGCGTCCGGGCCGACAGTCTTTTTCTGACCTGTCTCCGGATCCTTGATGACGACATCGACGTCGTCGAATTCGATACCACTTACGTCTTGGCTGACAATAGCAGCGACTTCCTTCGCGGCATCTGCGGCTGCGACGGATTCTCCGTGCTGCTTCCGACTGAACCACGACCCAACGCGCGCTTTGAGGTCCTGCTGCTGATCAGGGCCGGAGATTTTCGACGTGAGTTCGAACTCTTCCGAAAGCCTTTTGCGGTCGGCCGTGACGGCATACCGCGTCAGTCGAATGGACTCTACGGCACCGTTCGTTACAAAGCGCCGACGGGTTTCATCGTCCCCAACCATCTTTGCTGTCAGCCGCCACCATGGGAAATACGTGAACTCTTCCTGTCCCATCCTGTAGTCCGCGTCGTCCTTAGCCCATTTGGACAGGTACTTGACGATTGCCGCTTGGGGGCAGGCACGGCTGATCGTCTCCACGGCGAGCACCCCGGCATCCCCTGCCGTGGGGAACAGGAGGGCTGCTCGGTAGGTGCGTGCCGGGTAATGGTTGGAGATGTCCAGGTCAGCCTCATCAATGTCGTCCGGATCGGCTAGGGCATTCTTGTGACCTGAACGACGTCCGTGTTCCACGCTGATAAGCAAATGGTCGCCTTTTCGTTGGAACGAAAGTAGTTTGAACAGAGGCTTAGTTCGGTCGGTTAGTTCGCCGTCCTCTTCGATGGCGTCGGCGTAATGAGGGAAGCCGCGATGGACAAGATCCCGGTGACTGGGGAGCACTCGTTCCAGAAAGGCCCGGTAATCGCCCTGTTCGCGCCGCTTCGGATCAATAAATGGATACGTCTTCTGACTCCGCCCTTCATGGAGGGCGACAGAGAACAGCCGAAATCCATAGGTTGTCATGAAGGTCCCCAGTCTCTTGCGCGCGGTCTCGTCCCCGCGTTCCATATTCCCGCGGGAGCAAGCCAAGCGAAGCAATAGGTGAGGAGGAGATAACTACTTGCCTATCTTGCCAGATACCCGCGTGTATCCTCCCTGTGAGGCATACTGTTTCGCCTCGGCCCTTACAATCCTTCGCGAAAGGCTTGGTCGCTAACGTCACTGTGCCCTCGGGGTTCTTTCCTGTACACGGTCATCCCGGCAGCCATTATCCTAATCTGAGGCCAGCGGTCGCCTGCACACGGTTTCGCCGTTCAACGGTCTGTCCAACCTCCGCCAAAGTGGTTGCCGACGTACGAATTCGACTTGAAAGTCAGGTAATGGACGAATCCTCCGCGCTGTACGGTGATGACCCTCTCGTTGGTTCAGATGCAGGCCGCGACCGCGGTGACCTGGTAGCGCGCCTGGTTCGGTCTTTGGCGCTGATGAACAACCGAACAGATAGTGCGGTGGTTGCTCTCGTGGGGCCGTGGGGCAGTGGTAAGTCAACAGTTCTCAACGCCGTCGAACGAACCTTGCAGAAAGAGGGGAAATGGCAAACAGCCCGGTACAACCCTTGGTCATATTCGTCCCTGGACAGTGCAATCCCCGGGTTCTTTTCGGAGCTGAACTCGGCACTGCCTGAAGAACTACAGGAGAAGGGGACGCGCAAAAAGGTTGGCTCGTGGATTTCCAGCATTTCTCCACTAGGGAGCTTAGGGTCACTTGCGGGTGTTGACGCCGCCGGCATTATTGACGGGTTAGGCAAGCTTGTTTCTGGCGACGCGAGCCCGGAGCAACTTCGGGCAAAGGTAGCCGAAGACCTCCGAGCCCTCAAGCATCCGGTCCTCATGCTCATAGACGATCTGGACCGCCTCGGGCCCGATGAGCTGCTGACCACTTTCAAGCTCGTCCGCATGTTGGGGCGGCTTCCCAACGTGTACTACCTGCTTTGCTACGACGAGGCGACCCTGATCGATGTTCTCAGACGTACCGGACTTGTGGACAACGACAGTGGAAGAGCCAGGGCTTATCTGGAAAAAATGATTCAGCTTCGCTTGGATATTCCGACTATGCTGAGCGGCGAACAATTGGAGTTGCTGAATCTCGTCTTGGCCGAGGTACAGAAGAACCATGGGTTCGAACTGCTGCCCTCCGAGTCGGAACGTTTCTCTTCCATGTGGTGGGAATGCATGCGGAGTTACCTGGCCCAACCACGAGCGGTAAAGCGACTTTTTACGCAGGTAGATGCCGCCTGGGCTGAGCTGAGCGGTGAAGTTGACTTTCCAGATTTTGTAGCGATGACGTTCATCCGAACATTCGAACCCGCCGTGTTCGCGCTGATTGAGGAACATGACGCGGAACTTTTGGGCCAGTATTCAGAGTGGGACCCGCTGGTAAAGGAAAGTCACGAGGAGAAATGGGCTCGCTGGAGCGGGTACATGACGGATTTGGAGGCCGTCCACCCCCACAAACTTCTGAATCTGTTGGCGAAGCTCTTCCTGCCGTTGCGAAGCGCGAAGAATAAGACGTCATACGGAGCCGAAGCGCGGACCGACATCGGAAGACGGTGTGGTGTTGGGCATCAGGACTATTTCTACAGGTTTACTCAGGCCGGGGTTCCCCGGGACGATCTGCCTAACAGCAAGGTCGCGGAAGCGCTGCGTCAGCTTGGAGAAGGGGAATCCGGCGACGCGTCGGAGGAGGTCGAAAAGTTCCTGGCTGAGAACGCCAGCATGGTGGTCCAAAAGATAATGCGTCACGATCACAAGGATCTCCCTACTGGCCCCTTGGTGCTTATGCTTGCTCGGCAGTACGACGTGATCGGTAAGGAGGGCTCGGGAATACAAGCCGGTCCACCGTCCTTCGAACTGCTCACTTTGGGACGTTACCTCCTTTCGGGGCTTGAAGCAGACCTTGCCACTGATCTCCTGAATCAATGCAGCGTCACTTCCTCGGGTCTTGCCTTTGTCTCAGACATCGTCCGAGATCTTGGAAGGCCGGAACGGGAAGAAGCTGTTCCCGAATGGTTGGCAAAGGCAAAATCAAACGCTGCCGATGCGATAGAGGCACAGCTACGCGGTCTCGACCCCAGAGGACCTGAAGATGAAATCGAACGGACCCTGCGCTGTCTCTGGGCACTGAGGGAATTCACCGATCCTTCCCGGGCTACGCGATTACTCTGGGAGCTCATCGACGGGGACAAAGGCTGGCAGGCTGCCACCTTTGTCGCACTGCTGGTCCCCATCGGCCACAGCAGTGACGGCACCTGGATGCTTGACCGGCATCATCTATCCGCGGAGTTGATAGAACAACTTCTTGGTTTTGAAAGGGCTGCAGCTGCGTTGAAGGACGCAGGAGAAGGATCCGACGCCCCAGGCCTCCTCCAGCGCTTTGAAGCGCGGCCGACCTTGTCGCAAAGAGTGGCTTGTGTCTACGCAGATTTTCCTGGTCTGGCCGACGAAGTCCGAGCAACGGGAAGCGTCGCTTAGGGACGCTGCCGGCAGGCGAACTCCACTCCTTACCGACAACGCATTTACAGGGAGTTTGCGGTAGGCAGTGAGTCGGCCAGGCTATATTTTCGATCGTGAAGGATGGTACCTAAGTTCGAAGATGGAACCTCTCGATCGAAGTCCCTTAATTCCTCCCCCAACCCGTCCGCGGCTCGCCGTTAGGTTGCCCCGGCTCCGTCGGGCACAGCTATGCGATGCTCCGACAGCCAGCAGTCAAAAACAGCGACGGGAGGGGGTTCCCTGTTGAAGCTGCCAAGGCAGAACGCAGAGCAGAATGGCCCCGTCGACAAAACTGGCGGAACATGTCGTCGGGCAAGATTGATACCCCACGCAACCATTTCTGAGTGCTGATGTCGATCGCTGAGGACTGCTACAGTCCGCTCGCGCCTTTCCACTCTTCCGGTGTGACCCTCTTGATGCTCGATGAGTGCGCCCAGCCCAGGTGGTACTTACCTGAAGGGTCCAGCCATTCAATCAGGCCGTAAGTGTGCGTCCATCCCACAGCCTTGCCGTAGATCCCGCTCACGTAGACCAGAGGCCGGCCATACTTCGGGAAGTCTCGGATCGGAGCTGGGTCATCAATCGGTCGGCTCTCTTCGGCTTGAATCCTGGCAAACATGCGCTCGGAGTCGTCGGGAGTACCACGCTTGATCACGATAAGAATTATAGAACATATATTCGAATGAGAGCCCCCGCCCAAGCCTGTCCCCGCCTCAAAGTGGCAACTGGTTTATCTGTCAGGCCATGCACAAGGTCATGTAGCCCCGCCCCACCACCTCCATGAAGTCGTGAGCCCAAACCCCTCATTCCCTCGACGACGACAGATGGAGCGCGCGATGTTTCTGGCAGCTGTGGACCCTGGCATCACCCCAAACACGAACTTCCCTTTTCTCGAATCGCTCAAGCAGATCGGCGGAGGCATCCTGGTCGGTGCCTTCATCGTGATAGCGATAGTTGCCATAGTAGGGGCCGCGATGCTCCTCGCCGGCAAGCTCAGCCAGTCATCGCGGCTCGCGTCGGGCGGCGGCATGATCCTGCTTTGGACAGGACCCGTGGCTGCAATACTGGGCGGGATCAACGGCTACATCCTTTGGTCCCAGTCGGCGTTCAATCTCGGATTTTAGGCCCAGTCCGTCATGCCGGTTCAGTGCGATCTGAACGGATGGTGGCCGCCCGGTTGCGGTCTCGTCTCGCAAGCGAACGACGGCGTCCAAGGCTCCATCACGTCGTTCTTCGCGAACATTCTCCAAGGCACCGCGTCCTGGATCTGGTCCTTCATCACGGGCGCGTTCAGTGTCTCTGATGTCGACGACTCTCAATGGACGGCGGTCGAAGGTCTGACGAATTGGTGGGTGGTCATCATGATGACGCCACTCGTCGTCGCCATGATCCTCCAACTGCTGTCTGGTCTGATCAGCCAACAGCCCCGGCGTCTGGTGAGAGCCCTGGTTGGTGGCGCCGCAGCCGTTCCATTGGTGGCCGGTGCCGTTTACCTCGTCCGCCAGCTCACCAAGGTGGGCGATTCTGCAGCCTCCGCGCTGCTCGACTCCATGGGAACGGATCCTTACCTGGTGTTCATGCGGCTCTTTGGCTTCGAACGGGCCCCAGCGGACTCCGGCCGGGAATGGAACGTCGTGTCGTTGGCCCCGGGAACCGCCGGCGGCGCCGCCGGTGCGGTCGTCGTCACCGTGATGGCAGTTATCGTTGTCTGGATCCTGGCGTTCATCCTGATGTGTTCGATGATCTTTCGGTCTTTTGCGCTCATCGTGCTCGCCGCCGTTGCTCCAGTCGCTCTCATGCTCATGCCGTGGGAGAAAACTAAAACTTGGGCCCGTCGGTGGTGCGAGATCGTGGTTGCCTTGCTGCTCGCCAAACCGCTTGCCGCGACTGTACTGGCCGTTGCTATCAAGCTCTTCGCTGACTCGAAGTCATTCGCCGGGCTGGCTGCCGGCGTCGTGGGCATGGCACTGGCCTGCGGTGCGCCTCTGATGGCACTGCGGCTCGTGAGTTTTGCCGGAGGCGAGCTGGCCGCGGCCGCACAGACGGCCGGTGGCGGCCACGTCCTCACCCGCACTTCCAGCTTCACAGCCCGGCAGATCAGTCGCCATACCGGTGGCCGTTTCACCTTGGCAGGGATGGCTGCCCGTTCAACGATGACCCGACCAATCCAGTCGAGCCGTCAGCAGTTTCCCACCCGCGCACTGCCGGCCGGCGCCCCTCTTCCGGGGCGGCCAACGGGTACGACGGCGTCATCGGCGCCAGGTGGGAATGCCAGTGCATTGATGCTCGACGCCGGTACGTCGGCCGCCAGCCCGGCCTCGCCACCGGGAAGCAGCGCACAGCCACGCCAAGCCCCGGGCGCACCGGCGTCGGGAAGCAGAGGTGGGGGCAAAGCCCCTAGCGAGCCACCAAAGCCGTCGTCGTCGAAGCTACCGAACGGCGAGCCGCCGATCGCCCCGACGGCCCAGCCACCCATCCACCCGCCAGGAGTAATCCGGCCCCCAACCGACGGTGATATCCATGTCTGAAAATTCACGCACCCTCGAGGCAGTCAAATTCCCCCGCTACGAGCGCCGCGGCTTGTTCATGGGACTGAAGTGGTACCAATTGGTGTTGCTCGCGGCCGGCGTCGTGGTGGCAAGCCTGGCATCGGCATCCCAAGGACCGGTCGGTTTGTTCGCGTCGGGACCGTTGTGGCTGGTACTGATGCTCCTCGGCTTGCTGCAGTATTCACGGATTCCGTATCCGGTATGGGCCAGCCATGCCCTCCTGTTCTTCTACCGATCGCTGGCCGGACAAACAAGGTTCCTAACCCGACCTGAACGAGCAGTCCTTGCCGGACGGCTGGCGCTTCCAGGGGGACTGGGGAACCTGGAATTGCGACGGACCTCGCGAGGGGAGTGTTTCATCGTGGACGCCCGCGGCAGGGAGGCGACAGCCGTCCTTCGCTGCAGCACCCGGTCATTTGCGCTGTTAGACAGCGACGACAAAGCGTGGGCCGTGCAGGCCTGGTCCCGCGTACAGGCTGGCATGGCGCAGCGGACAAGCCTCGCAAGAATCTCAGTGCAGGACTTCACGGTTCCCTACCCGTCCACCGCCCTGCGCGACTTCTACGAAAAGGCGTCCCCGCAGCCGGCCGGTGACTCCAGCGAGCGCACTTGGGGTCAGCGCGCGTACGAGGATCTGATTTCGGCAGCGGGATCCACGATGAGCCACGATCTCCTGATCGCAGTCGTGGTTGATACGGCCAAGGCCCGACGCCGGATCAGAGAATCAGGCGGGGGACTGCTCGGCGTCGAACGGGTGCTTCGGCTGGAGGTCGAGGCCATGACTACCGCGCTGGGGACGCACAGCGTCAAGGTCGAGGAGTGGCTGCCAGAGGGCGGAATCCTCGACGTCGTTCGGGGCGCCTTCGATCCTGCCGCCGTCGCAAGCGGGGCAAAGAAACAGAAGGAATCCCAAGCTCGAGACTCCGTTGCGCCCAACATGTCTGCTGGGCCCATGGCCGTGGAAGAGCACTGGACATACGTACGAACGGATTCCGGCTTTCATCAAACGTTCTGGATCGCTGAGTGGCCACGGCAGAAGGTATTTCCAGGTTTCCTCCATCCGCTGATTTATGTGGGCGACTTCCGGCACGCCGTGACGGAGGTGATTCGGGCCGTGCCCACAACCGAGGCACTGCGGGACATTCGCTCCGCCCAGGAGGCCCATGAAACCAGACGCCGCATCAACACCCGCTTCGACAGGCCGCTGACCCGCGAGCAACGGGCTGAGGAAGAAGAGGTCGCCCAGCGCGAGGAGGAGATCGTCGCAGGACACGGAGACGTCAGGCCCGCTGCCTACGTGACCGTTACTGCAGGGACCCTGGAGGACCTGGCCCGCCACCGGCAGGAGCTGGAGTCGGCGGCCGCGGGAGCATTCGTCGAATTGCGCCTGCTGGCCGGACAGCAATGGGCCGCATTCGTCGCCGGCGCGCTCCCGTTCGGGCGGGGACTGCGATGACGAGGACAAACCAGTCGGTGGAATACCTGCCGTCGGGCGTGAACCGCAAGGAGCGGAAGGAACGACGGCGGCAGTCGGCTGCCGCTGACAGCCGACCGTGGGCGGTTGTTCTAAACCGGGCTGGCGAGATGGTCGCCACCCGGCTGGACACCACCGATCACGGCGGAGACTGGGGGAGCAAGGAACCCGACTCCCTGCGTGGCCCGCACCGCCTGCGGCCGGCACCCCACCGCGCGTCCACCCTGACCTTCGCCGCGGCCTATCCGTTCCTCACAGAATCCGGGCTCGGCCACGAAGGCACGTATATCGGCACAGACGTCTTCGGGTCGGGAGCATTTTCCTACGATCCGTGGATTCTCTATGACAAGGGCGTCATCAGCGGACCCTCGATCGTGGTCATCGGAACCGTGGGGACCGGGAAATCCATGTGCGGAAAGTCCCTGGTGGCTAGGTCCATAACGCTGGGGCGGAAGGCCGCCGTCGCCTCCGATCCCAAAGGCGAATGGGTCGCCGTCGCCAATGCGGTTGGCGGCAAGGTCATTTCCGTGGGCCCCGGCCGCGCTGCCCGCGTCAACCCACTCGACGCGGGGCCGCGGTCCAGCGCTTTGAGTGAGGCTCAGTGGCAGGCGGTGGTGCGCCAGCGCCGTCGCTACCTGTTGGTGGCACTGGTTTCTCTCATGCGGCAGGGCATGCCCCTCCGTCCGGTGGAGCACACTGCCCTGGACATGGCTCTGATGGAGACGGTTGCTGAGAACTCGAATCCGACGCTGCCGATGGTTCTGGACCATCTGTTGAACCCGTCGAAGGAAACGATCGGGCTGGTGGGCAAGGACGGGGGATTGGCTGTCAGCCACTCCCTGAGACGGACAGTCTCCGGTGACCTGGAAGGTATGTTTGACGCCCCGTCTACGGTCGCTTTCGACGCCGATGCGCCCATGATGGTGATGGACACTTCTGCGCTCATCGGCGCCTCGGAGCAAGCATTGTCCCTGGCCGCCGCGTGCGGTGCCACTTGGCTGGAGGCAGCCGTCACCAATCCCGACGGCGGCAAACGGCTGGTGGTTTACGACGAAGGCTGGCGCATGCTGGCCGACCCGTACATGCTCGCCAAAATGAGCGAGCAATGGCGGCTTGCCCGCACCTACGGCATTGCGAACCTGCTCATCATGCACAAAGTCGCCGACCTCAACGAAATCGGAGACAGCACCAGCGGGCACCGGCAGAAGGCACTCGGCCTGCTGACCGAGGCGGACACCAGGATCATCTACCGGCAAAAGCACGACGCGATGAGACTGACGAAAGAAGCCCTGGGCCTGTCGGAGGCCGAATGCGAGCACGTAGAGAACCTCCCCAAAGGCGTTGGCCTCTGGAAGGTCGGGAACCGTTCCTTCATTGTGGCGAACCGGGTCACGACCGATGAGCTTGAAGTCTTCGGCACCGACGACAGGATGATCTGAATGCCACAGATGAGTTCGCGGCGAGGCACCGACAGTCCGTTGGTCACGGCCGGGCTTATCGCCGTGGCCGGTTATGTCTGTCTGAGTTTCCTGGTCCAGGGGGCAGCTAACGTCGTGATGGCCTGGCGATGCGGCGGCAGTCAGCCGTCGCCGTTCAACCCGGCCGCCGCCGTCGGACTTCTCATCGGTCGGATCGACTGGATCGTCCGCGTACCGCAGGGATGCGACGTCGGGACCGGCAGTATCTGGTGGCTCGTTGGCCCGGTCCTCCTTCTGGCGGCTGCGCTCGCCGTCGGGTCTGTCTTTGCCTGGAGGCGGTGGAAGCAATCCGGCGGGTGGCTGCGCCAGGACATTCTGAGCCGCGAGGGCATCGCGCGCCGTACCGAGATCCTCCAGGATTTTGGAGCGAGGGCCGTTCTGAAGCGCGGCAAGTTCACGCGTCCAGGCCTCGCCAAACCGCGGATCCAGGACGTGGCCTGGACGTTGGGCCGTTCCCGCGGTGTCACCATTCATGTCTCCACAGAAGAATCGATGGTCATCCAGGGTGCTCCGCGATCCGGTAAGGGCCTCTACGTGGTCATCAATGCCATCCTCGATGCGCCGGGGGCTGTTGTCACGACATCCACGCGAGCCGACAACCTGGTGGTCACGATGAAGGCCCGCGCTACACGCGGCAGGACGGTCACAGTGTTCGACCCGCAAGGCATGTCCGGGCTGCCTTCGACACTTCGCTGGTCCCCCGTCCGCGGATGCGAGGACCCGGATACCGCCACGCGCCGTGCTCTCGTTATCACTGCGGACACGGAGATGAAGGGAGAGAACGCTGCATGGCAGAAGCGCTCGCTGATCATCCTGCAATGCCTCCTTCATGCCGCAGCACTGTCCGGCGAGGGCGTCCGCGCGTTTCGGCGCTGGTCCTCGAGCCCGGTCTTGGCACGTGAGGCGTTGGAGGTCCTGAGCCAACCGGCGGCGGCGCTGGGGTGGCAGGCCGATCTCATGGGCATCCTCGAGGATGACCCGCGGAACACGTCCAACTCCTGGATTGGTGTGTCGGCAGCTGTCGCGCCGCTGTCGTCACCAAGGGTGGTCGCTGCGCTGGACCCTCGGGACGAGTCTGAAGAATTTGACCCTAAGTGCTTTATTCGGGACTGCGGGACCCTGTATCTGATCGGCACGCGTGCTGGAGCTGCTGCGGCGGGGCCTTATCTTTCGGCTCTGATCGACGACATCGACAACGCGGCGCGCGAACTGGCCTTTGTCGCCAAGGGAGGAAGGCTGGATCCGCCGCTGTCCCTAGTTCTGGACGAGATTGCCAACCTGGCCCCATGGCCGGGCCTGCCCATCGCTCTGTCTGACGGCGGTGGCATCGGAATATCAACGCTGGTGGTTCTCCAATCCCTGTCCCAAGCACGGACTGGCTGGTCAATCGACGAGGCGGCCACTATCTGGGATTCGGCCATCATCAAAGTGATCTTCGGCGGAGGCTCCGACGAACGTGACCTGCGCTCGCTGGCAGGGCTGCTGGGGGAGCGGAGCCTGACCCTTAATACCCGTTCCTGGTCTGCACAGGGCAGGCAGGACGGCGAACAGATCAGGGAGAGCCCGGTCCTGCCACTTCATGAGATCAGGCGCTTGCCCGCGGGCACCGCCCTGATGCTTGGACGTAGAACGCGGCCCATTCTGTTGGATCTGCGCGAATGGCACAAACGAAAAGACGCCGCCGAGCTCGGTCGGTCAAAACTGGAGCTAGAACGGACCTTGGCTGATGGGCACCGTCTGAGACAGGCAGCAACTGAGGAGCCGGCCGATGGCCAGCCATGACGACGTCGAACGCTTTGAGATCCCGTCGGCCGGAGCGGACGACGACGAGCTGACCGCCGAGCTCTTCCGCTCTGCATTCCGGCCACCCGGCCGGGCATCCGGCGTCACATACCGTTGGCGCGAAATGACAGCTGAGCAGGCCGGTAGTGTGTGGCGTTCTTTGGCGGTCTGGGTCCGCTGGCTTGTCGCCACATACCAGCTCACGACGTCGGTGGTTCCGGATTGCTGGTGGCGCCACACCGAGATTGTGGCCGAACTCTATGCTCTGCAGCGCGCGGAACTGGCCTCCTACGCCAGCGACGATCCCGGGTTCGGGCCGTTGGCGTTTCACGAACGGCTGCCGCACGCCGTCGAGCGGTTGAGGATCCATACCCGGACGGCTGGGTGCGTCGGCCTACAGGCGCACAAGGAGTCCGCAGTGAGAACCCTCCGGCTCGACGCACCCGAGTTCGTTGAGTGGCAGGCGGGTTCCCACCAGATCGGAAACGAATTCTGAAGTCATGCTGTTGTCCCGCCCCAGGACATGAACAAGTATCCCCGGGGTGGTCCCGGCCGGATTCCAAGAAGCATGAAGGGCGGCTGTCGTGGCCCCTGAATCTGAAGACGTATCGAGTGCAATGGCGGCAGATGCTGCGCCGGGCCGGAGTGAATCGGGCAATTCCCGCATGACGCCCGAGGAGCGTATCTCTGCCTTGACGGATGGCCTCCACCGGATCCTGGAAAAGGCAGTCGAATCTCCGTCGCAGTGGCAAATGCTGTTGGATGCTTCCGCAACGTTGTGGCGTTACTCGGGCGGCAATGTCGCTCTTCTCAAGATGCAGATGGCCCAGCGCGGTACCGAAGAGCCCACACTGGTGGCAGGGTACAAGGAATGGGCTCGCCACGGCCGCGCGGTGCTGAGAGGTGAGCATGCACTCTGGGTGATAGCTCCCCGCACAGCCCGACTCCAGCAGGTCACGCTTCCTGACGGTACCCGGCAACGGATCCCTGCGGGTGAGCATGTGCCCCATGGCGCCGTCGACGATGGAAAGAAGACGGTCATCACTGGCTGGCGAGGCCAGGCAGTCTTCGACGTCTCACAAACGCAGGGCACGCCGCTGCTCGTTCCCCGCGGCGGTGCCGAATCTGTGCTGGACGTAGCTGGGCTGTGCGGATCTCTGACCACGGTGGCGGGCAGCCATGGCTTCAAAGTCGACGTGACAGGCGCCCAGTACGGGCTGACGAGCGGATTCACGGATTTCGCCCACCGCCGGGTCCAGGTGGGCGCCTGGCTCAGCCCAGAAGAGCGTGCAGCTGTCCTGGCACACGAACTTGGGCATGTGCTGCTTCATGGCCCCGACGATGCGGTCGGCAGGCTGTATGGCAGCAGCGCAGATCATCGCGGACTTGCTGAGGTGGAAGCCGAATCCGTGGCTTACACGGTACTGAAGGCCCACGGGATCGACCGCGGACCTCAGTCCGCGACCTATCTCGCCGGATGGGCTGACGCCGTCATTGACGCGGAGAAAGACGCGATGGCTCATGACGCCGGACATAGGCTCCCAGCGTCCCGTGCGGATATTGCGAAGTCAGTACTAGGACGGGTCACTGCTGCCAGCAAGGGAATTCTCGAAATTACACACCCGCCGGGATTTGGCGGCAAGATCACCAGCGCCGACGCGGACCCACATGTGAGTCCGTCCGCGGCATATGTGGGCGTGGAACAACCTTTGCGGTCGGTTGACGGACCGGTAATGGCCGGCCCGTGAGCTCGACTAGCAACAATTTGTCCGGCGGGAGAGTCCCACCGGCTTTGGAAAGGACAAGAACCATGGGCACTAAAATCCCGATCAGCATCGCCGGCAACCTGGTTGCTGATCCCGAACTCAGCGTCGGCGAAAGCGGAGTGGCTCACGCTAAGCTTCGCGTCGCCGTCAACCAGCGAATTCAGGGCGCGGACGGCACTTGGCAGGACGGAGAACCCGTCTTCCACAATGTCTCCGCATTCCGTGCGCTGGCCGAGAACTCGGCGAGTTCACTGCGAAAGGGCGACCCGGTCACCGTTGCGGGCGAACTGGAATTCCGTTCGTACGAGAAGGACGGCGAACGCCGCGAAGCTCGACGCATTGTCGCCGACACCATTGGACCGGATCTCCGGTTCGGGACTGCGGTATACCAGCGCATGTCCCATGCGCAGGTTGCTGCGCCGGAGGCTGAAGTGCGTGCGGGTCTAGAGGCGCCGGTAGCGGCGGAGGCTGCTACGCCGGCCTACAACGTCACCTCCAAGACCTCGGTGGTGGTGCCCCCTTTCGGAGTGCCGGCAGGGAGTGAGATGAGTTTCTGAAGCAGAGGGCCGTCCGCATGGCGGGCGTGAGGCGGTGCCTAAGCGGGTTGGTGAGTGCGCCAGCTCGCTTTCCCTTGTGGTTGGCGCCGGGGTGGCTTGACCACTTCTTTGTTCGAGAAAGTACACGCTCCCAAGGCTGAGCATCTTCCCGATCAACTGATGACCTTTTCATTACGAGTGAAACGCAACAGGGCGTCTGAGCAGCGTTCCTAGCGTAAAAAGACTGAATTCACGCGCTTTTTGGGTCACTAGTCATCACGCCAGGTTCGCAGTGATCACAGCAAATTGTGATCACGATGTGTTCACGAGTCAGTTATCGCAGGTTGCTGGGACGAAGGTGCTCGGGTAGCTCGTGGTTGTCGGGGACGCATAGGCCCCTCCACATGTCCAAGGTGGTTATCCCTGATGCATTCTTCTGAGAGATGTGTGTCCACGAAACTCTGGTCCGGATGCCACACTCGGGGCAGTTTTGTTCCACTAGATATTGTCGGTTCATGATGTTCAGCCTAATAGGACGTTCTTATGAACCCGTGTAAAAAGGCGCAGCGGGTTTGTTTTTCGTCCTCAAAACGGGTTGAACCCGCTGGACGAATTCAGCGGGTTTGTTCCGCGTGTTTTCAAGGCGTCAGAGCGAACCCGTGTAACCCGCTGAACCCGTATCAAAACGGGTTTCGAACCCGTGTACCCGTTATATATATACGGGTACGGGTTTGTAGCGGGAATGAAAGCTACTGTGCCTCTATGGACCTACAGATCTGGCTCGTGCCGTTGCTCTCACTGGTCGGTGGTGCGACCGGCGCCGCCATCATCAACAACATGTTTGGGATACGGAAGCAAAGGGCTGATCGCGTGGAGGAGCACGATCGTTGGCTAAGAAACGAGAAGTTGGAATCGTATTCGGGCTTCGTTGACGCTGCCAGGACTGCCTTCGACAAAGTGCCCCTCATTCAGCCGCAAGACGTGGCTGGCTACGCGCAGGCCGTCGATGATTCGAGGCTTCCCCTTTCGCGAATAATGTTGGTCGCCGGTGACGACATACTCGAAGCCGCACGGGCGGCTTCACACGCTCTTCTTGAATTTGCCAAGGACTCAGTGCGCTATGACGATGAGGATCCAGAACGTGCCCGGTCAATGGACGAGCACGGCAAGGTTTTCATGGCGAAACTGCAGAGACTGCAGGAGTTGTGCCGGCAAGATCTGGGCGTTTCCGAGGTCCGCAACAAGTAAGCTGGTCCACCCGTTCCGACCCATGTCCGCGTCCCCCGTAGACCTCGAAAAGGGCAAATTCTGACAGTTAATGCGAATAATTCGCATTTGCCAAACCTGTGCACAATCTGCCCACCCGAACGCGCCGGGAGGAAAAAGAGCGTCCCGGGGGAGGGATGTCGACCCATGGTCACCGCCCGACGCCCAGGACCCGCCAGCAGACCCGCAGGGCATCACGTCAGACGGCGGCAGGCGTCGCACGCATCATCACGCATCGACGCGATGACGGGCGACGTCAGAGCGCGGCAGTCGCACGGGACAGGCACGGCGATTCGGCGGCACATCAATGCAATCGAGCGTGAGCGGGCGTGTAATCGAGTGGACTAGCGAAGTGACACGTTCACACACAGCGACAGTCGTTGGATCGTCAGGGAGCGCACAACGGACGCCTCGGACATAGATGGGTCGCAGCGCGTCGGTGCGATACGGTCATCGCTCCCTTTCTCCCACGTCCGCCACTAACCCCCGTTGCCGGGGGTCGTGGGTTGGTTAGGGGATCATGCCTTGGCCTTCTTTGCGGCTTCGGCTGCACGTTCACGGCGGCATGCGGCGCGTGCTTTTTTGCCTTCAGCACCCGACTTGGCGTGGGTGCAGTCGGTGTGGGTCGTGCGGAGGGGAGCCTTGGCGGGTGCAGCGGCCTTGGAGGAGGCCTTCTTTGCCGGTGCCTTGCGCGTGCCGTTCGCTTCGGCTTCGGCTTCGAGTTCGGCGATGGCCTCGGCGACTTCGTCAGCGGGTGCCTCATCATCCTGGGCGATCGACTCAGCGGCGGCAGCTTCGTTGGCTAGTGCCTCAGACGGCGCCTCGACCATTTCCCCGGACAGCTTGACGGGAGCAGTCGTGCGGGGAGCGGCCGGCTTGCGGTTGGCGGGGGTCCTACGAGCGGTCATTTGGATCAGTCCTTCGGTTGTCCTTTCGTCGTTCCTGGCGGATCGACGAGATGACCGTAAGAGACTTCGCTCAGCAGTCCCAAGGACAACTTCCGATCAAGTAGCCCCGAGGAACGCAAGGAACTTGAGACCCAGGGGCGTGATCTGTGGTGCTGTCATCGACTGGCCGGTCACAATCACGTTGAATCCCGTGAAGTTGATGAGCCCATCATTCTTGAGCTCGTTGCAGACTCGGCCAACTTCGGCGGGGTAGACATCGTCTCCCGGGAAGACATGCTGTTGGAGCACGGTGCCGATGACTCCGGCAAGATAACCAGAGCCAGTCCACGTCGCCGAATGCTCGGACAACCATGCAATCGGACTTTCGAAGTACTTGACCATCATTGCGTGCAAGGGCGTATACCGGGCTGCCATGTCGACGAAGCGCTCAACCTCGCGCTCGGATAGGGGCGACCATGATCCTGCGGAGGCCAGTGCGGCAGCTAGCATCTGACGCTTTTCGTCGCTTGCGGTTTCCTGAGCAGCGCGGAGCAGACGGTGTGCGTGTGCCGCGAACTGGTCGTCGTCGAAGGCATCCGCAGCTGACCACCCCTCGACCGCAAGCCTAAGGGCGTCGAGCCGTGAGGCGAGCATGCCGAAGAATTCGAGGTCACGCTTCCGGCTTTTATGCGCCAATGAATCGCCAACGACCTGAGCTATGGCACCTCCACCCAGCGGAACCATTTGAAGCCCGGCAAGGGCCAACGTCTTGAACCGTTCTGCCCACTCTCTCTCTTCGGGGACCTGCGAGGCGACATCGGTCACGGGGTCACCCCAGATGGCGCATCAGCCTTGAGTACGGCTTCTCTCCCTGTCGTCGTTTTGAAACCGCTGACGGTCGCGCATTTCTTTATCAAGTACTTCTGGTACGCAGGAGTGTACGTATAGTCATTGTGTGCTTCGTCGTAGATAGCAAAATCCTCCCGAGTTTCGTGTGGATTCGGAGCGCCGTTGGGGGGACGGAATTTGCCTATCTTGTAAGCCGCAGTGAAGTGGCTCATATTGAAAACATAAGGCAACGCCGCCGCAACGTTGTCCTTCATGGTCCCCGCCTTCAACAGCCCAAGATTGGCGATTTGAACCTGCTTCGTATGCGTGATCATGACTCCCTTGGCGGCAGCATCCTCAAGAACCTTGCGGGCTTCTTCATCCATATCATCCATCTTGAGATATTGCATGGACAGATCTCCCTTCCTGTTTCCCTTCTCCAGGACGACACTCAGCCGCAGGCAGTAGCCGGGATCTCTTGATACAGCGTTGTTGAGTGATTTGTCGTAGTCGGCCAGAAAAGTTCGAAGGTCAGCGGGAAGGGAGTTGGTTAGCTTCACGATGGAGTCTTTACCGTGATCCGTGAATCCTCCTACGAATACAGGGAACCTTAGGACTGTTGCGAGCGAGTCACGCTGACCACCTACACTCACGATTCCTTCCTCGTAATTGAGGAGCAAAGCGTGGCATTGACCGCTTATTACGGTGGACAGGGCGTCATTGCTGCCGCTGTGCCTGTGCTCGATTTTGTTCCTCAATCGGACGAAAAACTCGAGGTTTGCACGAACGGCTGACCCGTCGTTCCACTTTTCTTTTACGAACCATTCAAGTGAGGGTGTCTGGTGCTCCCCGTCGATCTTCTTGAACCAGCCCTTGCGTGCCGGATTTGGAACGCGATAGTCCATCCCCGCCTTTGTCCATTCGGCCTGTAAGAGATAGAGCCACGCGAGGTGCATATGGACCACAAATGCTTCGAGGCTTCGCTCGCCGGTTGGGTCGTTGAACAGCTTTACAGCCAGGACGGCTTCTTCTCTGGACGCATCAAGCATCCGTCGCCAGCGAGTCAGCGGCGCCATTTTTCCCCTCGTTGATTCAGCACTCAAGCCAACCCATCCCTCTCAGAGTGGAGGCGGGCGGTCAGAGGTTGTCTAAATTGAAAACAGTCGCCCGGTAGCCGCATCGACGGCAGCTAGAACCTTCTTAGGGTCCCGTTCCGTGGGCGGCACGGGCAGGACCCCACCGGTGGCTAACTCGTCGACATTGACTGTCGGTGCATCGAGTACCTGCTTCAGAAGACCTGCTTGTTCAGTTTCAAGGTCAACAAGAATTCCGACGACATTCAGTAGGTCCAGGAGTTCAGTTGTGTACTCGGCGGTCCATCGGTCGCTGTGAACTTTGAGTAGAGGGGAAACCTGGCGATCCCCAATGACTACTCGTTCCCTGTTTTTCTGGCGCGAACTGAACCATTGCTTTACGACCTGGTTTCCAGAAATCGTATAGCTCCACATCTCAGGAGTGACGTTTGAGATACGGCCTGCGCCAATGATCAACTCGCCGGCCTTGGCATCGAAAGCAATCGATTCCGGCATCTGCTCCGGATTGTTCGGGATGGACTTACCAGCCGGGACCGCTGGGCGGAGATCGGCTGCCAAGCGGGGAGCGCCAGCGGGACGCGCATCCGAAGGATCGACGAACCTAGTGCCATAGGAGTAAAGCCAAAGAATCTTCCTGCCAACAGCTGCCAGCTGCTGAAAGAGATCAGCGGACGACGTTAGCGGAATTCTGAGGCCAGGGCTTTCGAGATCCTTCGCAAATGTTTTTGTATATCCAGAGTGTGAACTGACTCCAGTTACGTAAGCAAAGATGTCTTCGTCCGTGACAGCTATGTCGAGCTTCCTGGCCAGGAGTGCTGCAAGGCCAGGAACCAGATTCGAGACGGTTCCCGTGCTATCGAGCCACAAAGGGAAGACTCGGCCACCACGTCCCCCGTAGTGGTGAAGGTCAGGGATGAGAGCGGCCGCTGTCAGCGCAGCTCCACCAAACGGGCTTTCGCTAGCGGGTGCAGTCAGCCACATTTGCTTTTCTGACCTCGCCGCCCAGAGCGTGGGATTAGGCTGATTGATCACTCGCTTGTCGGGGATTATCCACTGACGATCGAGGGAACGGAACGCAATCTGAATAGGATTCGGGCACTCTCCGTCTTCGTCGTTCAGCGTTCGACTTGTCGCCTTGAAGCCGGGCAGGTTGTCCTTCAATACCGTGTCCAAGCGTCGGTCTCGGCTGTGCTCCTGCATTAGTGCCTTCTTGGCAATCAGGTTGCTTTCCGCCAGCAGAACTTCCCAGCGCTTCTTCAGGAAGTCCGCGTCAGGGTCGACCACCCATGTTCGCCCTGGCATCGTGCCGGAACCGTTGTATCTGAACAAATCGGTGAGGCTGGGATAGGACAGCCACGCATCACCGCTTTGGGGCAAGAAAGGTGCACGCCATGCAGAATCGCACTCTGCCCAGTTATCGTCAGCCAACCGAACACTCTCAAGCTCCGCGAACTTGCCTCGGCGGTGACCAGAGGAAAGTTCACGGTAACGAACAGTTGCAGGTTCGTCGCTGCTCGTGCGGCCATTCTTGACTGCCAGCACTATACACACTTCGTGCTTCATGGCTTCGAACACACGAGTATTGACCGGCGGTGTGAAGCCCTCAGGCGAGCAGTTGATGACCCACACGTCATCGGCCTTTTCACGGATGCTCCGTCGCATCGCTTGGAAACCCTGGCCGTGCAACATGCCTGCAACGGTAATGAAGCAGATCACGCCCTTGTCAGCGAGCTTATGGTGATCGAAAACCTTCCACATTGCCCAACGCCAGAAGTATACATAGAGGTTGTATAGGTGCTTGCTGTGTGCGCTGACGCCCCATTCCGTGGGTGGAAAGAAGTCCTCTAGGGGGGCTCTGTCGTAGGTATCTGAGCCCTTCTCAATCCAAGCGCCCTTCCCCCGGGACTTGTCCTTGTACGGAGGATTGCCTATGACGACTAGGATTTCCTCCTCTGCCTTGGCCTTATTTGCCGCACGCCGGGCTTCCGTTATCGGCTGGTACCAGCTGCCGAGAGATTTTTCTTCGACGAACGGGTCTTCTAAGGTGTTCGTTACATATGTCCGCAAGAGCCCGGGGTCGGTTGCGGAAAGACCATACTCCTGGAGCTCTGCGAGGAGACGCAGCTGCGCAACGGCGAATGGTCCTAGCTGTAATTCGAAGCCAATGAGCCGCTTAAGCGATTCCTCAAGTGCCGGCCCGACAGCGCCAGGTCCCTGGTCCGAAGAGACTGACTCAGAAATTCGCCTAATAATCTCAAGCAGGAATGTTCCCGTGCCCATGGCGGGGTCGATGATGGTGACTGTCTTATCGGCGAGGCCCTCTGTGAGCCCGAGGTGAGAAACCAAAGCCTCATCGACGAACCCCGCCATTGCTCGAACTACCTCCACTGGAGTGTAGTAAGAGCCGGTCTTTTTCCGAAGCTTTGTATCGTAAGTCTGAAGGAAACCCTCGTAGAAGTAGAGCCAGGCGTCAGGGTCGTTCTTTGAGATTTTGGCCCAATCGACGACTGCCAGCACGCGTCCCATGGTGGCGACAGAGGTTTGCAGGGCGTCTTGCGAAGCCGACGTGTCCACAAGGGCTCGTAGAGCTGAGCCAATGAGTGTCTTCGTACTCGCAGACAGGTCGCGAGCTGCCCCAGCGACGCCCTGACTAAGGTCAATTCCGCGAGCACGAGCGAGAAGGAGGCCAAATGTGACGGATTGCGCGTACCAGTCGGCAAATTGTTCGGCAGACGCCTCCGGAAAGAGAAGACCTTTCCAATCGTTCATTAGGCCGGTAAGTTCCTCATTTCCGACCTTCAACTGTTCAGCTGCCTCATCACGCAGCAATCGACACAGCTGGGCTGACATCTTCGCAAGAGCTTGGGGTGTCCTGGGCGCAATAGGTTCCCATGAGAAGAACGATTCCCATATCTGAAGGAGATTGTCGGGGGGCGTGAGAGCGGCGCCCACCTTTACTATTTCGCCACCGAACTTGGCAATCGAGCCCTGGAGACTACCGTTTTGCCAGAGGGACATCTCCTGGCCATCGAAGTAGATCAAGTTGGGCAGAGCCTGGAGCTTCTTCCATTGTGCTCGGTCATGAGCATCCCCGAATTGTCGCGGATCAGCTCCCTTGCCCGGAGCCTTGACTTCGATGAAGCCGAGAAGTAATCCGTTGTATTCGACGGCGTAATCCGGTCGGACCGCAAGATCCGCCAACGACGTTTCGCCCACCAGAGTCAATTTGTCGACGTTCTTGCCTGTTGCAGAGCACAGGCTCGCCCAGAGTTGCTCGATTGGGCCTCTGAGCTGGTCTTCTGGTTGGCCGCTCATGGATACGGCCGTGAGCTTTGACTTGGCTGCTTTGCCGAAGTCTGAAACAGCGGATGCTACCGCTTCGTTTATCCCCATGCTGGTATTCAACCCTCTACCTCAGACAGTTACTAATCGAGACACGCACGTCCCGCTGAGTGTTCCGTGGTTACGGAGGGATAGCGGCAGTCTGTCTCCCTCGAAATCACCTGATGGCCCTGAGCCGCGCCAGTAACCTTGTTCGTCGGGTTGTTCTCTTCTCAACGATTCTTCGCCTGAGTGCGGGGTTCGTTCGGGCATGCAACATCTGTTCCGTCGTAACGCCTGGGTCTTGATCAAGATATTCAAGTTCAGGCGGAAACTCCATCGTCCGTCCGTCGTCGCTCCGCGTGCGAAGAGGTCGCCTGCCAGCGTCTCCCTCCCGACGTGCGAGGGCACGAGCCCGTTTGGCTGCCAGGAGACACTCCCGTTCGCCGCAGGATCCGGTCTGCCGCTCTGAAAGTGGAGCAGTGCAAAAGGGGCAGCGTCTCTCCATAGCAGTCGTTCCCATGCGGTGACAATAGGACCCAAACCGGAGAAGGAGCGTTAGGGAGATCCGGGCTAACCTCGCCGAACCAGTCGAGTGGCCTCGGCCGTGACCTGGCCAATCAATATTTCGCCGCTCAGGACGCGGATGCACGAGATAAGTCCGCGCTTCTCCAGGGAGGCAAGCAGAGCGTCAGTCACGGCTCTAGGCTGACCTTCAAAGGTTCTATATGACTTGGCCGGGTCGTTGACAACTGAAGCAAGTAGACGGAGTTTTAGCCCGGCGATATCGGTTCCCCTGGCCTCCAGCCCACGGAGTAGCGAGTCGGCTGGGACGTCCTTCATAAACCAGCTTCCACTCAATAGTTTTTGGATACGTATCTCCCCCTTGGAGGCGAGTATCTCGACGCTCTCTTCCACGGCATCGGTTGATATCCCCATGGGGGCCAACAGCTCCGAGAGGGAACCCTTGCTGATCGTACCTGCTGATTCGTCCAGGATCAGATCGATTATCGCGTTGAATACAACATTGTCCACGGGGTCTGGCAGGAGCCTCGGCAGGGAGTTATTAGAGGCGTAAGCGGGTGGCGTACCCAATGGCGGCCGAGTATCAATCTCGAAAATGGAATGTACGGTTTTCTCCAGCACCCTTTCCAGCCCATCCATGGGAACGGACAGATACAGTGTGTGCTGGAGCGAGACGGGCACCTCGACTTCGTCGAGGATGATGGGAATCACCTTGGCTTTGCCCGCAATCCGCTTGAGAACGCCAGCATCAAGTTCATCACGGACCCACGGTTTGGCAATGCTGACCTTCGAGAGCACAACGATAAAGACCGCGGCGTCCTTGATGCCGTCTTCGAAAATACGGTCGACCAGCGATTCACCAGCTTTGATTTCCCATTGGTCAACCCAGGCTTCGACGCCTTTCTGCCGTAGTTTGGTGGCGAAGGGAATAACGAATCGGTCTTTATCTTCTGTGGCGTGGCTGATGAATGCTCTTGGCGCGGGTGTCATATTCACAGGCTACTTGGAGGGGCCGACAATCAACGCGCCCTGGTTATCTGGCGGCGTCTGTGGGCGTCCACCATTCGGTCGATGAGCAATCACACACGAGCGCTGACATTGGCGTCTGCTGGCACAGCTACAGGCGCTGACGCAGCGCGTCCGCCCGCGATGATCGATTGCATAGGAGAATTGCGGCTATCCACCACGAAACCCGTACCTGCGAGTGGCACGGGGTATCGCGGTCTATAGACGGTTAGTAGCTCAGTTCGCGGGCCATCGATTCACCATACGAAGGGGTCTTCACGCGGCGTGCTTTCTCCTCCCCGTCCCTCTTGGGTCCATTGGTGTACGGAACCAGTGGCTTCCTGTCGATGACCTTGAAGTAGGCACCTCTTCCCGCCTCCTGTGACCGGTTCTTCTCTCCGGCTGTTAGAAGGTGCCGACCGCCGTGGCCGTGGATTCGGTGACGGTCCCGGCGCTGTTGAAGTCCAGGTGGTACCGGATGGACACCGGCTGGACCGGGTCGCCCGGGAAGATCGGGTCGCCCGGGTAGTGGTAAGTGAGCGTGAAGATCTGGTCAGAGCCCGGGACGAGGGTGATGTTTTCCGCTCCGGTCACCGGGTAGGCCAGGTGCCCAGGCCAGAGAATCTGAAGCCCGTAAGTAATAAGTTGTCGGCCATGGTGCGCCAGGCCTGACTTGTGCCGGATCCGGGGAGATAAGCAGTACCGATCCAGGCCAGATTGGCTCCGGCAGAGCTTCGATCCATGCGCGCTGAACGTGGTCGAAGCGGTTCCACTTGATGGTGATCCAAGAGCCCGTGGGTTCAAGTGCGTCAACGCTCAGAACCGTAACCTCCGCCGTGGTGCCACTGCTTCGCTTCATGTCATCAAAGTGATGCCACTTTTCCTTAGCGTCAGCCATCCATGAACGCCGCCTACGTGCTCGGGCCGACCAGACCGCCCCGGCGGCTGCTGCCGCGAGGAGTGCCATGGCCCCGGTCAGTAGCAAGAACAAGTTGGCCGGCCCGTTGGCGGCCACGGTCCCGGCGAGGTAGACGACGCACGCAACGATTGCCACGCTGCTCAGGATCAAAGCAGGCGTTGCAAGCTTCGGCTTCAGGACTGGGTTCGCATCCATGGATTACCTTCCCGACCAGTTTAGAGTTGCCAGCCGACATTGATAAGGCGGTCTTCCCACATCTTCGGGTCATCAGTACACCGCGGAGAGTCCACGGGGCTGGGGGAGGCGACGCCTGCGTGCTCAACGAGTCGATCGATATTTGCACGCTGCTCCCTTTGTTCCCACTGGTAATCCTCAGGTGCTGGCCCCATAGGGAGGGGCGAATCCTCAATGCCCCAGCGGTCCCTATAGATGGCAATTCGGCGAAGCAAGCCAGTTGCCTCCTCGGGAGTGACGAACGGTCCCAAGGCCTCCAGGAGGTTCCGTTTCCATTCGGCGTCGCCCATGATCGCGGCCATGGTGACAACAACGCGTTGCGCGCTCGGCCGGCTGACTCCAACTGATGTGCGCCACGCAGCTACAGCTGCGCCCCACGAGGGCGATTGCTGAAGCTCGGAGACCGTGCCCGGCGAGTGCGCCTCAAGGAACTCCCACAGATCCTCAGCCGCTGCCAGTTGTGCGAGGTAATCGTACTCAGCACTGAGACGCTCCAAGCTGTCAGCCTTCGACTGCTCGGCATCACGGACTTCGTGAGCCGTCCGTTCGGCGCCTTCGGCGGCAAGGACCTCGCCCAGGATCTGCCGCCACGACGCCTGCATAGCGGGATCCATAGGCTCGTCATCCAAGGGATCATTCTCGCTAACGTACGCGTGGTTCCCTCCCCGTCCCCGGGTCATGCTCACGTACAACAGCTCCCGCGTGAGTCGACCTTGGGTCACGACGGTGTGGCCCGTGTCCACGGTGATGCCCTGCGAGCGGTGGGCCGTCGTCGCATATCCCAGCTCAACTGAAGCCTCAACGTAGTCACGGCTCAAGCTAATCGTTGCGCCGGTGTCTCGGCGAACCGCGGTCAGCGAGCCGTCGCGGCTGCCTGTACGGACGACGTCGAGCATGGTTCCGTTCCGGATGAAGTCACCGCTGCTATCGGTTACGGTCCGGTCATTCTGGCGGGCAATGACAGTGTCGCCAGCGCCAGCATGAAGTCCGTCGCTGAGTGATACCGAGTCTTCCGCATCCACGGCACCCTGGACCACGCGATCGGCCTGGGCGCGCTGGTTGAGCATGCCCACCGTGTCATTGTCCGCTGCGATGAGAATGGACGACCTGCCGGCGTGGATGTCGGCCTGCCAACTTAGATACGCTCGGTCGACCATGTCGAGGTGCACCCCGTGTTGAATGCGCCCATGGCTGTCGTAGTCAGCAATGGCATCGAAGTCCCCGGCGCGCAGCTTCAGTGAGGCGTCTTGCTCCCAAGCCTCTTTGAACCGCCAAATCGTGCTCAGCCGCACCGTCTTGCCTTGCCGGTCCAGCCAGCCTAGGACACCGCCGGCGTCGATCGCGTCCAATTGCCCCGGGTCTCCCACCAGGAGCACTTTGGCCCCGGCATCCCGTGCCTGCTGTACCAGTGCAGACAGTTGCAGGGTGGACACCATGGAGGCCTCGTCGACGACGACCAGCTGGTTGGGGTGGAACCGCCACCTGTCCTGTTCCGCGGCAAGCCGGGTGGCTCTCTGGGCGAGGCGAGTCGCCTGCGGGCCCCCGACGGTCACCAGATTGGCGAGCCGCCGCTCGGTGTCGAAGAACTGTGCAGCCCGGTTGCCGGCGCCCTGACCGATAGATTCGTACAGCCACTTGGTTACATTCTCCGTGGTCAGTGCAAGCTCCCGCCCAAGGACCTCGGCGCTCGCCGCCGCCGGCGCCAATCCAACCACGGTGCCGACGCCAAAGACGGCTTCCCAGGCTGCCTTGACTGCGCCCAGGGTGGTCGTCTTGCCGGTTCCGGCAGGACCGACAACGGCGTCGAGCCGGTTGCCGCTGAGCAGGACGTTGGCTGCCGCCGCCCGTTGATCGGAGTGCAGCTCGAGCCGACCACGGTGTTTGTAGCTGGAGAGTGACTCCATGGCGACGACGGCGCTCACCGCCGGGCCGCCGTCGTCGTTCCTTGCTCCCAACACGACGTCCTCATTGGCGAGGGTGGCAGCGTCCGTGTAGAGGCGGGCGCCATGGAAGTCGAAGATGCTGTGGTCTGCGAAGCGGAGATTGGCTTGGGCGTCCGCAGGGAGCGTGTACCGGTACTCATTCAGTGGGACGGACTGGGCTTCGGCAGCCGTGGCGATGGCATCGATCATGGTGTGACGGTCCGCAGGAGTTTGGCAGCGGATTTCGGCGAAGACACGTTCGGCTTCCGCCAGCAGGTTCCACCGGTTCCAGGTGGCGCGCTTCGTGGCGACGCGCTCGCGGGTCAGGGAGCCCACGGCGTCCACCCAGTTCGGGGTGAAGTCACCGGGGCGGAACGGAGTTCTGTGGGAGCGTCGAATGGTGTTGGCGAGCACTTCTCGGGATTCGAAGCCCTTGGCCGTCGCCCGTGCGCACCACTGGGCGGAGAGCTGGCGCAGAGGGATGGCTGTTTCCGGCTTGGCGGTCCGGGTGGAAAGTGTTGCCTGCTGGCGGAGCTTGATGGTGGTTGTCGCGGTTGGGGGAGTGCCGTGACTGGTGGTCCATTCGGCCACCAGCCGATCTGTTTCGAGATCGATCAGACGCGAGCGGTTGGAGAATTCGCGGATCAGGGCATCGTCGACGCCGGTTAGTTGCTGGCTGGGGTTGTGGGTGTTCGCGGCCGGCACTCGGACATCGGTATGGGTGCCGAGGTTACGGTGGAGGGCGTCGAAGAGGAGCCCGTTGTAGTGCTCGCTTGCAGCTACCGCAGCCTTGTACAAAGTCCGTGAGTCGAGCGTGACCCATGCGCCGTCAGTGATGCGCTGGATGCGGTTGGCTATGACCATGTGCGTATGGAGCTGCGGATCCCCGGCTCGCGACTCCCAGTGGTCGAAGGCAGCAGCGATAGCGCCGCGCGTGCCGAGGTGGGCGACACCGTTGCGGCCGGCCCTCGTGTGGATGACGTAAGTTTCGAGCCACTCGAGGGTGGCGTTGACCGCCTGGTGGTGGGTCTCGAGGATTTGGTCTTGGAGTGTGCGGGGGCTCAGCGCCCAGAGGACGGAGACGGATTTGGGGACGCTGAAAGTCAGGTCAAAGCCGACGACGGCGTGCCGCGTCTCTGTGCGGCCCTGGCTGTTTTGCACGATGGTGGGTTGGCCGTGGGGGCGGCCCAGAGTTTCGCCGGAGTCCGGGTGGGTGGCGTGATCGAAGATTGCTTTGGCGTCCGATTCCGTGACGACGTCTCCGGCGGTCCGGTTGATGCCTCGCAAGCCGGACCCGAGCCAGCGCCCCTGCGGTGTTCCGGCTTTCATGTAGTACGTGGTGGCATCCGCGGGTGTGATTGTTAGGTCATCCATCATCGTGGTCTTGAACAGGTACTTCAGACCCGACTGGGCCGAAAGCCGGGCGATGGACATGGTCATTGGCTTTGGGTTTCTGGGTTCCGTTTGGTGGCCGTCCAGCCTCGGCGGCGGAAGAGCGCCTTGGTGCTTCCGTGGAGCTCGACGCCGGTGGCCTGAGTCAGAGTCAGCAGCCTACCGGCGAGGTGGACCAGGTCGTGGGCGTCGGCCTGCTGGATGGATTGGAGTCGTGCCAGGTCGGCACGGAGGTTGCTGATTACGTCACGCTGCTCGGTGCTCTCAGCTTCGAGTCGGTCGATGTCTACGGCTTGAGCCCGGAGTTGGTTGCGGAGGGATTCTTGGCCTTGCCTGCTGACCGCGAGAGCGGCAGTCAGCCTGACCCGCGATTTAGAGTGAGTGCCCGCCGGGCCTCGCTCGGCATCGGTGTCCAGGAGTTGAACGGTCGTGGCGGGCTTCGGGCGTAACGCTGAGGCGCGTTGCCGCCGTCGTCGATCGCGTTGTCTGTTGGCGCAGCGCGTGGAGCAGAAGCGCTGAGACGAGCGCGAAGGCGCGAAGCTCTCGCCACAGTCAACGCAATTCTTCCCGCTCACGTTGGTTCATCTTGGATGGCTCTGGTTACGACATGACTTGCCGTGAGTCCGCGCTCACGGCGAATGCCTTGGATGCCAGAGGTGTGAAGGTCTGTGGTTGGAGTGGGGACAGCTTAGCCGCGGGGCTACGATCGGCGTTCGGCGGCGGACGCAGAGGGTCCTAGGAGGCGAGCCATGCACGCGTGGCTTCGATCGGCACTTGATCCGAGCCAAGGAAGTGGAAATGCTTGATCGGGGTCTGGTTCCAATGACCAGAGGACGAAGTTCCCCGCGGATCGGCCTGGTCAGTAGCGTCCGGCGGATAATGGGCCACGTGACTACCGCCAGCAGGTTGATGACGTCGTCAACCTGCTGGCGAGGCTTATGTTCTCCGTCAGAGCTTGATTCCTCTGGTCCGCCAGTGCTGGGTGTCGACGTCGAAAGCTTTAAATCTTTGGCCGGGCTCGCGTCCGCCGTGCATGAGTTTGTAGCAGCGGGGCCTATCCGACCAGTGTTTCAGTACGGGTACGAGCCCGCCGGAGAGTGTTGCCGTGACGGTTGCCATCAGGGGCACGCCACCTAGGCCCTTGATGTCTTTGTACCCAAGCCAATGGATCCCGTTCTCATAGAGGCTCTGGAGTTCGTGGGGGTTATCGAGCTGGTTTTTGTCTTTCGTGATGATGGCGTCAAAACTGTAGTGGCCAAGACGCTCGAAGACTTCGACGTCGCTTGCCCCCGTCAGGTCCAATGCTTCTGGCGTTACGAATTCATGGGTCATGAATATATGCCCCAGGGTCGTCACGATCCGTGGAGAAGTGTTTTCGTCTACGAAAAACTTCATGCCGCTGCCGCCTTGACCATTCCGGAGAATTCTATCGCGTCTTGGGCGGCAGCCGCGCTGACGTTGGGGTAGTAGTAGGCCACGTCCTCGGGCCCGACTGTTTCGCCGTCCACGAGGGACGCGATGGTGTCGTAGGCGATTCGTGAACTGCCGATAGTTGGCCACCCTCCGAGCCGCCCGCGGTCGACCTCAAGGTGTGGCTTGGGCCGCCGGAAATTCACCACCGTTTCGTTGTTGAGATTCGTATATGGTTCAAAAATCTCCTCGAGTGTGAAGAGCAGCATTTGGCCTACGTTTTTGGAGAGGTCCATTGTGACGCCCTCGGGGGTTTGGAAAACGATTGACGTCCCGGAGAGCCCAAATTTGTAGGTTGCCGGGTGTTCCGTGAACTGCATCAGCCGCATTGAATCGAAGGCTTTACCGATATTTTGCATGGACGTCCGAGCCCGGAGGAAAGCAATTGTGCGCAGCGCTACGACGTCGCGATACGAGTAGAGCGCGGGATTGTCGCGGCTCACTTCTGGCACAAGGATGCCCCGTCCGCGCCAAAGGCGAAGCTGATGGGCAGTGGCACCGGAGAGGACTGAGGTCAGTTCGAGTGGAAAGGTCATGACTCAGTTTTCGCCGAGCTGCCATTGGCCAGAAGCGGCTTCCCGTGCATCTGAGAGCGGGCATCGCCGATTCGTGCATCTCGGTCGGGCGGGCAGCCACTGAGCTGTCGTCGATGCAGAACTTCGCTCGTCAATCCAGGAGACAGCTCCACGGCTTCCGCACTCCGGGCAATCTGGTGTCCGATAAGCCCTACGTTCTGCGTCGTTCATACCAACCCCCATGGTGGCTGTGCCCATCACTCGTGAGCACTCACCAAAGAATACAGCCGGATGGCACGCCAGGACGGCTGCGCATCGGGATTCGGTTAACTTTGAAAGGTTGCAGTTTCACCACTGCGGAAAATGCCCCGGGAGGATATGCTCTGGACATGTCCAGAGCATGGGCGTTCAATGGAACAGAGGCGCCTCTTGATGGTCCAGGAGGAGCGGACCGACAGATCAGATGGCGACCGTGCGGCATAAGTCGGCGGCCGCAGGATGGGGTTCCGATGGACGGCACAGCGTCCGCCAAATATTCGCCGGCGCGATGCGCTGCAGAAGGCTTCTTGGCACTCAATCTGCCGAGCCGTCTTTCGTTGGAGCGGCTGATATCGATCGTTGAGAACCTCCGGCGTCGGCGGATTGAGGTCGACGTTGCTGAGTCCCTGAACGGAGGGTCGGTCTGCGGGCTGTGGCTGTCCACGGACAGTACAGAGATAATCTTGCACGCGCCGACGCCGTCGGCACTACATCGCCAGCAGTTCATCCTTCACGAACTGGGCCACATGGTGCTTCGACACGATGAGCTGGTGGTGTCCTCAAACTATGCGGAGACGTGGTTTCCCAACCTGTCCGGCGAACAGGTAACGCGGATCCTCGGGCGAAGTGACTTCCTGGACCATATCGAGGCCGCTGCAGAAACCTTGGCGGATCTCTTTGCCGCGGCAATCCGGGACAGCAGCCTCGAGCCGCGGTCGTTTGAACGGATTTTCGGATGATTCAGGACATTGTCGCAGCCGTGATCTGGTGTCTGGCGCTGTGCCTCCTGCCGGATCTGCGGCGGCGCAAAGACAAGAGCATCCTGGTGGCGGCTGGAACCATCGCCACTGCTCTCACGCTCAACGTTGACCGGATCTATATCGTGGGAGACCGCGTACTCGGCAGCCGGAATCTCCTGGATCTCATCGCCAACATCTTCATGGTTGTGGGTATCTACTTCCTGTCCCGCGCGATCCTGCGCGCAGCTGATGCCAGCGAGACCGTGGACATTCACAGCAGAGCAGGGCTTTCGATTCTCGGGATTGTGGTTGTGGCCCTCATCGTCAGCTTCAGCCTGGTTGATGCTCCGCAGACCTCCACTGCATTCATGAGGGATTTTGGAAGCCAGTGGCCAGCGGCCGCATACTCGGGCGTCCAGTTCCTCTATATCGGCGTGGTGGTGGCCATCACCGGCATTACCTGTTTCAGGTTCCGCGGCGAGATGGCGAGGCCGTACTTCCGCATCGCTTTTATGTTCATCGGCCTGGGCTGCGCTTTGGCTGCGGTGATGGTCCTTGGCGTGTTGGGGATGGACGTACTTCACCTCATGGGGGATCTCGAGGCCATGACGCGTCTCTCCTACGTCTACGACGTCACGCTGGTGGGAGCCATGGTTTTCTTGTGCGGGGGCCTGGCCTTGCCGCCCGTCGCACGTCGGCTGGCGCGCAGGTCTGATGCCCGTGCCGCAGCTGTCCTCGTCGATCAACTGTCTGGTCTCTGGGAACGAATCACGTCGGAGCGATCCGAGGTCCGCCTGGATTTGGCTCAAACTGCGGTCCACCGCCACGATGCACCCAAGCGCCGGCTGCATCGGATGTTGGTGGAGATCCAGGACGCGCTGTTCGTGGACCCGCACCTTGCCCAATTGCTGAGTCAAAATGACCTGAATGTTCTCCGAGAAGCGGAGCAGCATCTTGGAGCCCGGTTGGCAGCATCCGGACATCGACGACCGAGGCTGTCACGGAAGGGGGACACGACTCCGTGACCGACAGCGAAGCTGGGTTCCCCGAACAGCCGCAGGCGAAACTCGCGCGGAAGTTAAACCTCCTTCTGGATCTTTTTGAGGCCCAAGGTTCAGCGCCCCTGACATATCCGCAGATAAGCAAGCACATGTCTGACCGCGGGACGCCGTTGTCCCGCTCCCGCTGGGCCTACATGCGTGCCGGCGACAGTTCCATGGCGACGGACCCTCAGCTCTTGAAGAATCTCGCCGAATTCTTCGGCGTTGATCCCAAGTACTTGCTGGACGACGACGGCGACGTGCCCGACTTGGTGGATGCGCAGCTTCAGCTACTGCGGACACTGCGGGAAAACCGAGTGAGAAACTTTGCTGCACGACAACTGGAGGGGATCTCTCCGGAGACACTGCTGCGCCTACGCAAAGCCATCGGCGAACACCTGAAGGCTCCCGAGGACGACGCCGATGCGTAGGGCCGCTGCCGCCGTGGCGATAGGTTGTGGTATCGCTGGCGCTGCCGTCTTCGTCGGGGCGGCCTATTTTGCCCGGCAAGTTGTGGTTCCCAAGACTCAAAGGAGGGAAGACCTGCAAATCCTTCGCGTGTTCCACAACGCTGACGGACCGCTCACGGTGGAGTTACCTGCATCGGTCCGGACGACGGGTCCCGGCCGCTACAGCATTTGGTTTGCCAACGGCACAGGGCATGCCTGCATCGGAGAGGTCGTCTCCACGGACGCTGGCGCCGGAACGGTAACCCGCCGGGTTGAACGGGTTGACTCCGGGGATTTCGAGACTGCGAAGGCGGGCGTTTGGAGCGGGTACGTCTATCCGACGCCGGAGCCGTTAGGGCTGCCCTACTCGGACGTTCGAATTCCAGTCGAGAACGGCATGGCGCCCGCCTGGAAGTTCACACCGACGCAGGCGTCCAGAGATTCTTCCACTTGGGCGATCCATATCCATGGCCTGGGCGGATCGAAGGCCGGCGCACTCCGCGGCGTGCCAGTTGCGGACCGACTGGGATACACATCTTTGGTTGTTTCACTTCGGAACGACCGCGATTCTCCAGCATCGTCGGACGGCAGGTATCACCTGGGGCAGACCGAATGCCGTGACGTTGAAGCGGCAGTGTCCTATGCCGTGGGGCAAGGTGCGCGCCAGATAGTCCTTTTCGGCTGGTCCCTCGGTGCCTCAATCGCCCTTCAGCTAGCGGCATCGTCGGAGTTTCGGGACCTCATTTCGCGGCTCGTGCTCAACGCCCCCGTTATCGACTGGCGCAGCACCCTGATGGCCAACGCCAGGTCCAGCATGCTCCCCGGTTGGGTTGCACGGCTTGGACTGCAACTGCTTGGGTCCTCCGGAATGCGCTGGATCACAGGCTTGGATGATCCCTTAAAGTTTCCTGCCCTGGACTTCTTGGCACGGGCGGACGAACTCAGTGTTCCCATCCTTGTCATTCACAACGAGGGGGACCGTTCGACACCCTTTGCCATTTCCCGGGAGTTCGTCACCCGGCGCCCCGCGCTGGCAACGCTGCTCACTTTCCCTTCCTCGGAGCACACGCAGGAGTGGAATTCCGATCCGGACGGGTGGGACGCGGTGGTGGAGAGCTGGCTGCGGAACGTCCCGCCGTCGTCGTCCGTGTCCCCATGATTGTTGGGTTTAGGATGCTTCGAGTCCCCGGTCCCGGTAGGCCGTGCCCTTGTCCATGCTCCAGCCGGCGACCATTCCAGTTCCGATCATTTGGTCGCTGAGCCTGGCGAGACGATAGTTTGGGTCGGCTTCGAGGGCGAGTTCCAGGAACTGGTGGGCCTTGCTGCCCCTGCCTTCCCACCAGTTGATGAAGGCGATGGCAGTCAGTGACGGAGCGGAGTGCCTCGTGGCGCTGTGCGTGTAGGCATGGACCAGTAGTTGCTCAGCCCACTCGACGCGGGACCACTGCGGTTTGCCATGCGTTTGGGCCAGGAGGATCCGGTCCATAGGTTCGTCGATTCCGGGGATGTCGGCCATGAGCTGGTCGCGGATGGCGGGGAACTGGAGGTTCGCGATCAGCCCCATGGTCTGCTCGTCGTCCGGGTATGTCTTCGCTTCGAGCATTTCTGTCCAGAGCCTCCTGGCCTGCGCCATCGCCTCCCAATGGCTCATGCCTTGAATTGCGGCGACACGGCTCTCAACGGCATCCAGGGTCTGGAATTCTTTGGTCGAAGCTGGCAGCAGGATGCGGTTAGTGGGTTCGATGGTGCTGCCGCGGTAGACGAATTCGGCGTTGATCTGGCTGGATTGGGTGTCACTCAAGGGGAGCCGGACGCCGTTCTCAGGATCGCCGTCGTACTGTGACACTGTCCGGTCTCCGACGAGGAGTCCTTCCCTGATGGTGAGTCCTCGCTCGGCGAGGGCGCCCGTGAGCGCAGCGATGGTTGCCGCGTGTGGTTTGTGGTCGCCGTTCCTGGGTTCCGAGGTGTAGACGGCGAAGAGCACACCTTCGGCGCTGGTGTCGTGGCTGAGGTAGCCTGCCACCATCTTTGCGTAGCTGATTTCGGTGCTTGGTTTCGGGAGGTCGACGCGGAGGGTTGCTCCGACGTGGTTGTCGGCGAGGGTGATGCAGACGAGGCTTTCGTGGGGCCAAAACCCCAGGGTGTGGCCGATGAAACTGAGGACGTCGGCGGGGGTTTTGATGGTGAGCGGCTCCATGATCCTTCTCCTTCAGCGGCCGGCCGGCACAGGGTGTGTCAGTCAGATGTGTGCGTCGTTCTGATAGAGGAATCACCGCTGGGTACGAGGGGCCCGGAGTGCAACTTGGGGAACCGGGAGCGAGCCAAAATTTCGCGAGGAAATAAGTGACGGAGGAACGCCGAACGAAAATTTGGGCCGGTCCCGGCGCGTCGCGCCCTGGTTGCGCGGAGGACCCGCCCAGCGATTATGGGGATCAGAATGACAAACAGCGATGATGCTTTGGTGGTTCATGGGGGCCGAGGAGCGGGGCGGCATGACACCGTCGAATCTCGGGGGCTTCGCTGGAATTTATTGGGTGCGCCGGATGGGTTTGCGAGGGCGACTTCGGCGTGTTCGACGACGGACCTGGCTGTGAATACAGGATCACGCCGCCGCTCCATCATCTCTCCTGCTTCGACCGCGGCGAAATAGGAATGCCCTCTAATCGGCCAGCGCGGGTGGGCCTGCCGAACTGTGACGTCGAGAAGCCGATCGGCTCCGTCGAACGCCTGACCAGGCACCTATAGGAGACGCCCGTATCCTGCCAGGTCTCGCGCTGCCGCCAGGATGGGGTAGGTGACTAACGGCCAATAACCCACGACTAGCAGAAGTACCGACCCGTTAGGGTACAGGTGTCGTGGGCGGTTCACGTCCTGCGCCTTTCCGATCTGCGTGGTCGCTGAACGAATGATTTGTTCTGTGGGTGGGGTCCTGAAACGGTCGGCGAAAGCTCATTCTCGCGCTAATTTGCAGCGTTATCCTGCAGGCTGGGCCTTTTCTTCTTGGCGATTTATAATCGCTGGTCTGTCGGCCGGCGGTCCGATGATCCCAGCCCCAGATCAGTGCTGGGCTTTGCCCCACCTAGGCCCGCCGCGCAAGGACGCTGGCAATGACTGCATCTTCGGCGATAACTTGCGGCGCCTTATGGCCGGGTATCAGGATGTTGCCTGGATCCATCCTCTGTCCATCATCCAAACATGCTGTTCCGTCGAGGAGGAATATCGCGGCAGTGTTTACGTCGGTGACTAGTGGCCCGTGAATCTGCTGCACGTCGATGGCCCCTCTGCAGAAGGCGCGGTTGGTGATGAGGTTGATAACTGAGGTTGGCCCGGTGACCAGTCTGACTGACACGTCCGCTTCGCCGGGAAAGGCTACAGGCCGGCCAGAGGTAGCGGTGCGGCGCTCTCCGTCGATGTCCATGGCGAGCGTGCCTGCGGATGTGAGGAGAAAATGCCGGTCCGTACCGCGGAATACTGAGAACGCCGCGTCCTCGACGATGTCGGCCACGCTGATTCTCCACCAGAAGTCGTTTGGGCCTGCACCACTGGGGGAAATAGCAACTTCCTTGGTGGTTCCTGCCCCGTTTTTCCACGGGACATCAGGCAGGCGTCCCGGGCTGATGATCGACGTTGAGGTCTTATGCCACGAAGGGTCCATCGGGGTCGGTCTAGGCACGGTGCGAGGAGCCGAGTTCCACGGGTTCTTCGTCGCTGAGGTAGGCGGCCTCCGAGTGGGCGGCGATGTCGATACCGCGCAGCTCGTCGGCTTCGTGAATGCGCAGGCCTATCGTAACGTCGAGGACCTTGGCAATGACCCACGTCACTGCGAAGGAGTAGGCCAGGACGGCTACGGTTGCCAGTGTCTGAATCCCCAGAAGGTCGAAGCCGCCGCCGTAGAACAGCCCGTTCATCTTGTTGGGGGCTGCAGCCGTGGCGAAGAATCGGATCAGCAGGGTGCCGATGATGCCACCTATGAGGTGAACGCCGACGACGTCGAGTGAATCGCGGAAGCCCAAACGGAACATCAGTTCGATGGCCAGAGAGCATACGGCTCCAGCTATGAGCCCGATGGACAGGGCGCCGAGCGGGCTGACCGCTCCGCAGGGCGGGTGTGATAGCGACGAGGGCTGAGATCAGGCCGGAGGCCGCTCCCATGCTGGTGGCACTGCCGAGCCGGATGCGCTCCACCAGTGCCCAGGCGAGCAGTCCGGCAGCGCCGGCTACTGCGGTGTTCAGGAAGACGACGGATGCATCCGAGGGCATCGCCGAATACACCACCACCTAATACATCGGTATCGCCAACCCCCACGCCGGGCGGAAAGGCCAGAAATCATGACGGGCAGCAAAATCTCGACGGGCGGGGCAAAACGCCACCTCATCGTGATCGACATGCAACGCGCCTTCCGCCAAGCGGGGGAGTGGCATATCCCAGGCTACGACGAGGCCGCCAGAACTATCGCGGCTTTGGCTGCCTCCGGCCTGGAACCTCTCCTCACCCGGTTCGTCCCTGACCCGGCCGAAAAAGGTTCGTGGTCCTCGTACTACGACCGCTGGCAATGCATGCGCCTGGATCCTAGTGATCCAATTTGGAACATCGATCTTCCAGACGTTCAGGTCCACGGTTCCATTGACCTTCCCACGTTCTCCAAATGGGGGACGGCACTGGCGGACCGGATCCCCGCCGGAGACGAGATGGTTCTCACAGGCGTGGCGACCGACTGCTGCATACTCGCCACCGCGCTGGGTGCCGCAGACGCAGGTCGATACGTCACAGTCGTTGAAGACGCGTGCGCTGGCCAGAGCGATGCTGCGCGTGATCAAGCACTTAACCTTATGGAGTTATTGTCGCCGATGATCAACGTGGTCAAAAGCGAGACCCTCTTTATCTGACTGCCTGCAACTGGAGGCCGCCGAATGAAGTGGTGGGCCAGAAGCCGACCAGAACACCTTCCTAAGTTTGCCGAAATCTTCAGAGACGAAGCCATCACGACGATCGTCGAGCGCACCTTTACTGCGGCATTCCGAGACGGCCCGCCACAAGCAATGGTCCGATTTGGATGCAAAGTTTGCTACGCGCTTACGCTTGCTTACTTGCTGGTCGGGGCTGCTAACTAAAAGGGCCCCTTCGCCGGACACAGCAGGTTTTTCAGCGCGGCATGGATGTGTGGGCAGACGGACTGGGGCGAACGTTGTGGTCTAGTGTCCTCGCGACGTGATCGCAGTCGGGGCGGGTCGCTTTCTCGGCGGTTCCGCCCCGACTGGGATTGTCCGTCCAGCTAGTTGGCTCAGCGTGCCCTCAGGTCGGCACCCTTGGGTTCTTTGATCAATGAAGTGCCGATGTAGGAGGCAATGAACAGGGCCATTATGTAAAAGGCGATTGAAAATGAACTTCCCGTGGCCCCGAGGAGATACTCGGCAACCAGTGGTGCGAAGGCTCCGCCGAATACCGCTCCCAATGCGTAGGAGATGGAAATCCCGGAGTAGCGAACGTGCGCCGGGAAAATTTCTGAGTACATCGCCGAGAGTGGCCCGTACGTCAGGCCGTTTCCGATTGTGAATACGATCAACCCCAGCGCATAGAACCAGATGTTGGCGGAGTCGATTAGCAGGAACAGCGGGATCATCCAGACAAACATGATGATGTAGCCGGTCTTCAGTGCATTAGTTCGTCCGATCCTGTCCGAGACTTTGCCTCCGTAGAGTGTCGAGGCGACCCAGAAGAGCGCCGCGACGGTTGAAGCAAGCAGTACCTGGGACTGGTCCATGCGGTGGGCGCGGATCGCGTAGGAGGAAAAGAATGCGATGAACAGGTAGCCGGCTGCGTTGCTGCCGATATAGGACAGAGCGGCGATTACGATCTTTTTCGAATCGTTTTTGATTAGCACCTTCAGCGGCGCGGCGCTTTCGTGCTTGAGGGCCACCATTTCCTCGAACACAGGGCTCTCAGCGACAGCGCGCCGGATGAAGTAGCCGATGACTATCATCACTAGGGACAACAAGAAGGTGATTCTCCAGCCCCAAGCAAGGAATTCTTCGTCGGTGGTCAGCGAAGTGACGACGAATACAACGAAGGTTGCCAGTACCATTCCTGCCGGTACGCCGATCTGAGGGTATGCACCAAATAAGCCGCGTTTGTGTGTCGGTGCGTGTTCGACTGCCATGAGGACGGCGCCGCCCCATTCACCGCCGGCTGAGAGGCCTTGGATGACGCGCAGGAGGATCAGTAGAATCGGAGCGACGAGGCCCCACTGTCCATATGTGGGCAGGAGCCCAATCAGGCTGGTTGCTGAACCCATGAGGATGAGGGTGATGATCAGCACGCCCTTGCGTCCGAATCGGTCCCCGAGGTGCCCGGCGACAATGGCTCCTAGGGGGCGGAAGAGGAAGCTGATACCCAGCGACGCCCAAGCGACCATTTGTGGCCAGGCGCCGCCGTGCTGTCCCAGGGGCGCGAAGTAGAGCTGAGCGAAGACCAAGCCCGCGGCTTGTGCGTAGATGAAGAAGTCGTACCATTCGATGGTGGTTCCGACCAGCGTTCCGGCGAGTACCCGGCGCTCCGAGCGGGCTGCCTGCGTGGTGAGCGTTTCGGTTGTCATGGCCGTGGTCCCTAAGCGCTTGCGGCGGAAGCGAGCTCAGCCCGGCGGTTGTCGGCCTTGTAGGGGTAGCTGTGGACGGTTGCGCGGATGCGCTTCTGCCGGTGTCCGGGGTCACCCCAGATGACCTCCACTTCAGTTCCCGGTTCAGTGTACGCAAGGTCGAGGACTGCGTGTGAGAGCACTTTGCGGAAGTAGTAGCTGAATCCGCGTGAGGTGGTCGATCCAATTTCATTCTCGCCGTCCACGACGGAGCTCGCGTACATAGCAAACCATTGTGCACGAGGGAATTCCATGAAGTCGTAGGGCTCCTCGTCGTTCCACAAGGTTTCGTAGACGTCCTTCACATCATCCATGTCCCACACCAGGGTCACGATTTTGCGTGTCGGTTCTCCCATTTCCCGTTCAAGGGCCTCGCGTCCGTAGAAGTCGTGGTCGAACTTCACATTGCGCGCCCATCCGAGTTCGATAGGGCTGCGGTACCAGGCGCTGGGGTCGGCCCCGGTGAAACTTCCCTTGACCTTCATGCAGCGCTGGAAGCTTTGGTACCACTCGACGCTCGTGTCGTTGTCCACGGGCCGGTCGTATGCCTGGAAGTAGTCAGCTTCGTCCGCGCCGGTGATGGCTGGCAAATAGTCGTGGGTAACGGTGGGGAAACCTGCCTCAAGGTGATTGACCATGGCGGTACGTGCACCCATGCGGCGCAGGTTGTACTTTGTACCGGCAGCGAGAATTGCCGCTCTTATCTGTTCCGCCTGCTGGCCCGGCCCTTGGAGCTCGAAGCCGATTTCTCCTGCCATGCCCTGGCGGAGGAATCGGACCGGGATGCCATTGATGCTGGAGTTCGTTACGTGCATGAACTTTGTCTCCGTCAGGTCATCGGCGGCAAGCTCTTGCAACAGCGGCAACGACTTCGGACCGGATACCTGGAATTTGAATTCGGAAATTCGAAGGTCCAGCTCCGCATCGTATCCACCTTTTTCAAAGTTGTACTGAATCCACGTGCTGACGGGCCCTCGTGCGTTGAAAAGGAAATTGTCCTCTCCCAAGCGGGTCAAAACGCCTTCTCCGATGACTTTGCCGGCGGAGTTGCAGAAAATCGCGTGCTTCGCCTGGCTGATGGCAAACTTGGCGAAGCTATTGACGGCGAAGTCGGAGAAGAGCTTCAGAGCATCCGGTCCGACCACGCGCAGTTCGTCCAGATACGACCAGTCGCCGATGTAAGCGTCTTCCTTCCAAGAGAGATTCTCATCCTGCCATCCGGTGTATTCGAGCTTTCCCCATGATGCGGCGATGTCCAGTCCGGTGCGCATGCTGTCGACAGTGATTTCCATATTCTTCTCCTTCGAAGAGGACTGCGGTAAGTCTGATGGTTCCATCGTAGGGAGGTGGCGACAGTCACAAAAGCGCGAATAATGATGGTTATAATTAAGCTGATCTTTCTTAATAAGCTATTACTGCTGAAACAGGCATTTGGAGGATGGCTTGACGCCGAAGTTCACATTAACGCAGCTTGAGTACCTGTGCTCGGTAGCGGAGACCGGATCCTTGGCCGCCGCTGCTCAGAGGCTGAATGTTTCGTCAGCTGCCGTCTCGTCCGGTCTGACCGCTTTGGAGCGGACTGTAAAAGCGCAGCTTGTGGTCGGCCGGAAGTCATTCGGAACGCAGCTGACGTCGAGCGGGCACCGCTTCTATGCAGAAGCAAAGGATATTTTGCGCAGGGCGGGGGAGGCAGAGCTGGCACTGGCAGGTGAGGCTGAAGAGCTTGTAGGCCCGTTGTCTGTTGGCTGCTTTCCGACGTTGGCACCCACAGTCCTGCCGGCGGTGACGAAGTACTTTTCCGAGCACCATCCGCGGGTCTCGGTCAATTACACAATCAAGGCCCAGCAACAGCTCATCCAGAATCTCATTCTCAATGAGCTGGACTGTGTGGTGCTCTATGACCTGTATTTGCCTGAAGGCCTCAGGAAGGAACATCTCAAGGCAGCGACCGTTTACGTAATGGTTGGCGCGACCCACAGTGTGGCCAAGAAGAGCAGCGTGACACTGAAGGAGCTGGAGTCCGAGCCGCTCGTTCTCTTCGATGCTGACCCCGCTAATACGCACAGCTTCAGCATCTTTCAGCGGGCCGGAGTGCAGCCGCGAATCGGCTACCGGGGGAGCGAGTATGAACTGATCCGGGGGATGATCGCCCAAGGGCTTGGATACTCCTTGATGATTCATCGGCCCGCCCACAACTTGACGTACGAGGGACTTGAAGTTTCGTATGTTCCAATCCGGCCGGCCATCCCCGACGAAAGCATTGTGGGCGTCTGGCCCGCGGACGTGAACCTGAACAGGCGGGCACGTAAGTTCATTCAGGTCGCCCGGGACGTCCTGGCGTCCTCAGCCCTTCCGTGAATCCAGGGCAAGGCGAGGTTCCTCCTCGTCTTTAAGGAATTAATGCAATGGCATGTGCTAGCCATCGCACCGTGGGTCAAGGGTGGAAGCAGCTCGCTGAGCCTTGTCTTCTAATCCTTGAGGCTGAGGAGCGTTTCGGGTACCGGAATTCGTAGACGACTACTCGCCAGATTCGACCCTAAACGATCCCCTGGCCCTGGGCGCTTGCGGCTGATTGATGCAGTTCGGCAAGATCTCCCACAAGTCGACGCAGGTTGCTGAAGTCATTGAACGAAAACAAGTGAAATTCGTGGAGCAGGGTGCCTTCGGAGCGGCGTGCGAGCGACGCTAGGAAGGGCAGCGGATCGAACCGTGGTGCTGCGAAGTTGCCGGGCCATGTCTTGCATTTCCCGAGTTGGGCCATTGACGTTGATACGCCCCACCTTGGCTGCTAGCCGCATGAGGCGGCGTTCTGCTGACGGGGCCGGGCACGCCTACCCATAGAGGAAGGGTGACTAAGGCCGACCGCAGTAGATCGAGATAAGCAGCCAGTTCATCCGTCGCAAAACACATTTGTGTCGTCAAGGAAGCTGCATGCTGCTGCTTGGCTTGTAGCGGACGGAGGCAATTCCCGGTGGTGGGGTGTCCCTATGGGTGACCGGCAACGTCGAGCGTGAACGTCCCTGGAAAGAGCCGATGGACCGTCGCAGCAAGCTCGGTACTGGACAGAAAGGCTTGCGAGGCTGTGGAATTGTCGCCCGAAATTACCAGCAAGACCTGTACGCCGCCATTGGCTAAGCGCTCCAGATCTCCCCACAAATGATCCTCACCACCGTAGGCGCGTGCGGGCAGGTGGGTGGTGACTGCATACCCTTCCTGGCTTAGCATCACAGCGGTCTCGATTGTTTCCGATTTCTCTTGGCGAGGAAGTGCTGCTACCGATACAGCCGCCGGCGGAGGAAACTCACGAAGGAGCCTAGTGGCAGCGTCTTTGGATGGAACGATCTCCACACGCAAGGTCTGCAGAAATGAGAGCGGCAACACTTCAGCCCCCTCCGTCGGTCAGTCTGCGGCGGCCAAGCCAAGACTTTTGGGACTGAAGAGGCCCAACAATGCTATCGCCTGCCAAGTCGGGGCGGCGTGGAGCGACGCACATTTCGTAAGCGGCTAAGTGAGTCCGACTCGTCGGCGAAACTACGAAGGCTGGTGCGACGTACGTTACTGTCATTTGGTCCGCCTTCGGCAAGATGGGCGGGCAGTGGGGGGGGGGCTGGAGCAGGATGCCTGAGACGGCAGGGTTGGCTGCCAGCTCATCGATTGCCTGAGCGACTTCATCCTTGGTGGCGTCTTTGGGCAGACGTCGGTAATGGTCCTCAGTTCCGGCCTGTTGGGAGAGCCGGCGTTTGCTGCCGACATGGACCTCGGAGGCCGGGTCGTCCTCGACGAGCACGGTCGCCAGGCCAATGGGCCGGCCTGTGGAGTGTTTGAATTGTTCGACTTCGGTCCGGAGTTGTTGCCGGAGGCCGGCGAGTGCCTTGCCGTCGATGATGCGGGCGGTCACGGTCAGAACACGATCGTGGTGTTACCGTCGCGCATAACTTTGTCCTGGCAGTGCCAGGTGACAGCCCGGGAGAGGACGCTGCGTTCGACGTCGGCGCCGGAGCGCATGAGTTCGGGTGTGGTTTCGCGGTGGGTGACGCGGATGACGTCCTGTTCGATGATGGGGCCCTCGTCGAGGTCTTTAGTGACGTAGTGGGCGGTGGCGCCGATAAGCTTGACGCCGCGGTCTTTGGCTTTTTGGTAGGGTCCGGCGCCGATGAAGGCGGGCAGGAACGAGTGGTGGATGTTGATCACCGGCACCTGGACCTCATCGAGGAAGTCAGCGGAGATGATTTGCATGTACCGGGCCAGGACCACGAGATCCACGTTGCCGTGCAGGAGCTCCAGGTGCCTGCGCTCGGCGTCCTTCTTATCCCCGGTCACTGGGACGTAGAAGTAGGGTATGTCGAACGGGCGGACCTGATCGGCGAGATCCGGATGGTTGGAAATAACCATGACAACGTCCATGGGAATCTCCCCGCGGCGGTGCCGCCACAAAAGATCCAGCAGGCAGTGGTCGGTCTTCGATGCGAAGATCGCTACCCGCTTGCGCTTGGACGCATCCGCAAGTTTCCAGTCCATCTGAAGCGGGCCGGCGAGCTTTGTCTGAATGTCCGCTTCGAGGGTTTCCCGCTTGGCGGCAAATCCGGGAAGGCGGAACACGGTGCGCTGGTAAAGGGTCCCGTTCTCGGCGCCGGTCGTGAACTGGTCCAGGGAGACAATGTTCGCCCCGTGCTCTCCGAGCAGCTGCGTCAACTGGGCGACGATGCCCGGCTTATCAGGGCAGCTGACAGTAAGCCGGCCGATATCAGCAGTGCCGTTAACTGCAGCGGGCTTGGCCGGAAGCGTAATGCTAGACGGTTGCAAGATGATCACCTCGTGATTCTTTTGGACTTGTATTAAAAGGCATCTACACCCGCGACCGCTTTTATCAAGCCGGTAGGTGTATTCCGGTTGCCCAAGACAGAAACAGGCAGAGGTATTCGCTGTCATTCGCCTGAGCCGACGGCGTACGTCATTGTTGCCACCTTAATAATCGATTTGGTCAGGGCTTGTTCTCTTCGTAGTCAGGCGAGACCAACAGCCTTGTCTCTTCATCGTAAGTAACAAGCGTCAGCGGCAAAAGCACGAAAAACAGGAGTAGTAATTAAGTTCAGATTGCTTACCAGCTCTGAGTAGGTCCTCTTAATGCATCTGGAAGGTCGCGGACGGGGCGACAACTTCAACACGACTTTATTATCCGACTTGGGACCCCTTCCACTCCTGTGCCTTGAGCGCCGATAGTGGAGATACGGTCAAGCTACGGCCGCATGGACTTTGGACTCGACGGCGCAGGCGGGTGAGCGGCTCACTCCAGCTTGGCTCGGCGGAGGTACTGGTAGTCGGTCTCCCGGCTGAACCCGTGCCCATAGGCAAGGAGGACTATCGGGACGCCACTGCCGGCGCGCGCTGAACCATCTCGGCGGACCATCCGGTGTGACGGTCTTTTTTCCGTCCTTTTTAGGAGTCGCGTTGCTTGGCCGGGGCGATGCCTTCCCGCTGGCGTTCCCTGATGAGGGAGCGTTCAGATTCGGCGAATGCGCCCATGACGGAGAGCATGAGGTTGGCCATGGGGGAGTCCTCGCCGGTGAAGACCAGGCTCTCTATGACGAACTCTACCCGTACCCCTTTGCGTGCGAGTTCCTTGACCAGCTACCTAAGTCATCGAGGTTGCGGGCCAACCGGTCCATCTTGTGCACCACCACGGTGTCCTGTCCCGGGCGAACCGCAGCATTTCCGGGAGCTCTGGCGTGGCCGCGTCCCGGCCCGAGGCCTTATCCGTGAAGTTCCGGTCCAGAATCTGGCCTTCACACTGACGTTTTTCGTTCTGGTCCAGCTTGCTCACGCGCACATACCCAATCCGCTGTCCAGACATGGGCGCCTCCTAACCCTCGTGCCGTTTAGGTAGTTTCCTGCCGGAGCACCCACCTTCCACCGACTGCAAATAAGGTCGAGTGTTGGGTCTCGTCCTGCAAGGAATTCAAGGACCGCCGAGGGCGTCAGCTTGGGGTGGCCTCACTCACCCAGCCACTGACCGTTTCACACTTGTAGTGGAGTCCGATCCAGGGTGACGCGATCAGCTCGTAGTCGGGAGAGCCCTCCAGGGGTTCTACTTTTTTGGATTCATTCGTTTTTTCATCCAATGTCTTTGCCTTCCCGGGGAGGAACAGCGTATACGTTAGTGTCTAGCCGACGGTGCCGTGGTCGTAGCAGTGAATGGCGTGCTACACATCGGACAGGGTGCTCACCGCGCAGACTGCACCTTCTGCGCTGCGCGCCTCGGCACCGTTTTCCAGACCATTCGGCCCCGGGACGATGGAGAACGTCTGTGGCTTGGTCATCGGGGAGACGAGCTTGTATCCGAAGGTCTTTCCGACCAGGTCGATCCCTTCGCGGCGCATGTGTTCACCCATCATCAGAGCCAGAAGAGGCCCGTGGATGACCAGACCCTTGTAGCCCTCATTCAGGCACCAGTCGCGGTCGTAGTGGATTCTGTGTGTGTTGTATGTCAACGCGGAGAATCGGAACAAGAGCTTTTCGTCGACTACCTGCCTCAATACTGGGCCCGCCGGCGGCGCCGGGGGGGCTGGGGGTTGCGGCAGGGAGCCGGTTCCTGAAGCGCGGTAGACGATGTCCTGTTCTTCACGAATCAGGAGCTGGTCGGCTTGGAAGATGTCATGGCGAACGGTAGTGAACGTCAACGGTCCGGTCCGGCCGACCTTCTCGACTGACCTGGCCACCGAAATGACCTTTTTCGCCGGCGCACCAATCTTGAGCTGCCCGAAGGTCGAAACCCTCCCACCGGCAAACATTCTGCGCCGGTCAGGTCCTGGAGGTGCTGGAATGCCGACTGTGGGGTGCCCGTCCGGGCCGAGCTCACTCGCACGGCTGCGCTCCAAAAGGTAGAGCCAATGCCAAAGTGGAGGGACCGTCGCACCGTCGCCGAAGGGTATGTCGATGTTTATGGCTGCAGCGAGGGATTCCACCGGTTCCGCTGCGATGTACTCCGTGCGTTCGATGTGGCCTGTCGAGGTATTTGGTGTCATGTTAGGTCTCTATCTTGGTCGCGGAGGCGGTAGCGCTGAGTGCCGCGATGAGGTTGTCGATGGAGGGTGAGGAATCAAGATTTTCCACTGCGTCGATGAGCTTCACGGTCGTTTCTTCGCCGTAGGGGCGGAGGAGGGCACGTGCCTTGGCAACGACCTCGGCGTGTGTCATGGGGTTCTTTTCGGAGCCCTTGGCGTCCGTCGGATTCCCCGCCAGGAGAGTGATCTTTTCGCCGTTTATCAGCTCGAAATCAAGGCGGGGGCCGTCCTCGAGCTGGATGGATTCGTCGAGTACCATCGAGATTTTGCCGAAGATCTCCTGGACCCGGGGCTCTGTGATGCGGGGCGGGTCGAATTGCTCCAGCCCGACAGAACGGTTCTCCAGCGCCACGCTGATGGCGTAGGGCAGGCTGAACTGGGCATCGAACACCGTCTCAATGGGGTCGACGCTGAGCATATTGATCGCTGTCTCTCCGGCGGTCACGGTGATGGAGCGGATGTTGGAGGGCCGCAGATCACGTTCATCGATCAGTTTCATCACTGCATCAACAGTTGAGTGGCTGCCTCTGCAACATGCGTAGGGTTTCAAATAGGACGTGGAGACATTGAACGTCTCGCCAAGACCGGCAAGGACTCGTTCGGGGAAACCTTTGCCGTCCCCATAGGTCGCATATATTCCGCCCCATGGTGCCTCGAAGATCCGATGGGGGCCGGTGACACCGGCCCGGGCGAGAAGGGCAGCGTCAATTCCTGATTCTCCGGCTTTGCCCGGGTGGACACGCTTGGTCCAGGCGCCGTCCTCGATGAAGGCCCAGACTCCTCCCGTGAACGATCCGGCGATGCCAAGGGCATCGGCAAAGGTGGTCGTGTCAAGCTGGAAGATCTTGGCGCAGGCAGCGGCCGCAGCGAAGGTGCCGAAGGTACCGGTGGAATGCCAACCGCGGTCGGTGTGGGCAGCGAAACCGCCGATGCCCTGCAAGAGCCGATAGCTGATGTCGTATCCGGCACATGCGGCAACAATCAGTTCCTTGCCGCTGGAACCGCTGAGTTCTGCGGCAGCGATCGCGGCCGGCAGGGTCGCCGATCCTGCATGTCCCGGCCCGCCGCCGTCGTCGAAGTCACGGGCGTGGGCCGAGGTTCCGTTGGCGAGTGCTGCGTGTGCGGGGTTCAGGCGTTCGGAGGTTCCCCAGACGAGGCTTGGGCCGCCGTTGGAGATGCCGGTGAGGGCTTTTCGGACGCGGCGTGACTCCTCTGAGGCGATGCCGGCCATAGCGACGGCGAGTGTGTCGAGGATGTGATCTTTGATCCCGGACACCACCTCGGCTGGGAGGTTATCGTAGCTGATCTTGGACCAGTATTCGGCGAGCTGTTCGGTGAGGGACCGCTGCCGTTCAGGTGTGAGTGACATGGAGTACCTTAGTGTCGGGGGCCCAGGTCGACGGTGAGCTGATTAATCGTCCACCGCCCGGCAGTCTGGCTTATGGCGGATTCGGAGTCGATGACGCGGGCCTGAGGGTAGTGGCGGACGAGGTGCGCGACTACTTCTTCGATCTCCACCTTGGCGAGTCCTTGTCCAAGGCAGTTGTGCGGGCCCGTACTGAACGTGAGCGGCTGGTTCCGCTCGCGGCCCAGGACGAATTCACCGGGGTTCTCGAACCTCTCCGGGTCGCGGTTGGCGGACCATACGGCTACATGGACGTCAGTCCCGGCGGGGATGGTGATGCCGCCGACCTCGATGTCTTCCATGGCAATCTTGCTCACAACACCGGTTCGCGGATACAGACGAAGCGCTTCGATGACTGCGGTCGGGATCCAGGTGGGGTCGGCGAGGATTTGTTCCCAGACTTCTCTGTTGCGCAGCAAATTCCACACCACCAGGCCGATCTGGTGACCCGTGTTTACCGAACTCGCTTCGAGCATCGAGGTTGCTTCGTCGAAGAGTTCCTGCTCGGTGAGCTTGCCGTTATCCGCGAGCGTCATCAGGTGGGAGAGCATGTCGTCGCCGAGACCCTGGGCGCGCTTGCGTTCCATCAAATCCCTCAGATATTCGAACAGTTCGTCGTAGGCGGCCAGGATGTCGGGTTTCAGGCTGGGATCCCTGGCCAGCAGGGCCAGCGTTCGCTCGGAGAGTTCCTGCACTTTGGGGGCGTCGGTTCGCGGAGCACCGGCGAGATGACAGTAAACCAACGACGGGATGCGGCGATCTACGCCGGCGTGGAAGTCCACTGGCTTCGTGTCGTCGAGTTCGCCAACGATGCGGGTCACAATATCAGTGAGCATTTCCCGGGTGTTCTGCACTGTCGCGGGGCCCATGAAACGGGCAAGCGGTGTGCGCAGGCGCAGCTGTTGCGCTCCGTCCTGCATGATGATGCTTCGAGCTCGAAAACCATGGACGGCACCATCGCTGATGCCGAACTCTTCCATCAGTTTTAGCGCAGAGTTCGCGAACCGTGGATTGCGTAAGACATCGGTGGCCAGTTGGTATGACAGGACCGCGTAACCTTCGGGACCGGAGGCGATACCTCCGTCTGGAAGCGCGCCGCCTGGGTGATCAGTCGCGTTTGCTGCGAACAGTTCGAATGTAGGCACGGTGTTTGTCATGATCGCGAAATCGCTCCCATCGGGCAGCAGAGGATGACTTCTTCGAGATCATCCCCGCGCTCCTCCTCGACCTCGGAACGCAGCTGTTCGAGCGTGCCCTCCTGGTCGATTTGGAACACGTCGGGCATCAAGGCAGCGCAGGTGCCATTGGCATCGCACCGTTGCAGGTCTACGTTGACTTTGATCATGGGGAGGGCGCCCTTCTTCAGGATTATCAGGCCGGTGCCGCCCCTACTTTGATAGGGACGCTATCGGCCGTGTCGTTCATGGTCTACCTTGCGGGCGCATGAGACATTTCACAAATACCAATATTGGGCGCTACCCATCTATTTCATATATGCCGCGATCCTTCGCTCACTACTATGGCTCTAAGGGCGTGTTGGGGTCCACTGGGATCTGCTCATCGTCCAAAAACAGCGCAACGAACCGCTCGGCGACCGGGGTTACGACTCCTTCCCGTCGCCTCACGATCGCGATCGGCACGTTCGGCCACCCCCCGCTTACGGGGATTTGGGCGACGTCAGGGTGGAGGCGGGCCATCTCCAGACTGGATAGAGAAACCCCTACGCCGGCACCGACCAACTGCGCCGCAGTCATGACCGTGGGCACCGGAATAACTCCCGTCGGAGTTGCCCCCGTCGGCGAGAACTTGTCGGACCAGATCCGCCACAGTATGCGTACCCCCGGGATTCGGGCCGGCAGGATCCAGGTAGCGTCCGCCAGTGTGGCTACATCGAGTGGACTGCTCTCATCGAGCCCCCACGACTTGGGGGCGATGAGAGTCAGCGGAAGCTCGTCGACGATCTTCACGTCGAAGTGCACCCCGTTAATGGGTTGGAGCGGCTCCTCGGTCACGACCGGCATAATCGCCAAATCCAGGGTGCCGTCGGCGAGCCGGTCTAACTGCACCTTGGGATTGGCGTCGGTCAGATCCAGCGTCACGTTGCGGTAAATCGAGAGGAATTGAGAGATCTTGGTGCTTCCGATCCGCCACAGGCACATCGGCTCACACCCCAACTTAAGTTCTCCAGCTAGCCCTTGGCCCATGGATCGCAGGGTGTCCGCGATTCTGCGCTCCTCGGCCAGCAGGCGCTGACCCGCGTGGTGAAGATACTCACCAGCGGACGTTAGTTCGATCCCGCGGGGCTTGCGCTCGAACAATGTCACCCCGACTTCCTTCTCGAGTTTGGCCATCGCCATACTCAGCGGCGGCTGCGAGATGCGCAGAGCGTGTGACGCCTCGGTGATGGAGCCGTTCTCAGCCACGGCGATGAAATAACGAACATTCCGGAGATCCATGCATTTAGCATATGGCAACCGCTACAAATTGGTATTTGATGTATGCATCGATCTGGGTGACGGTTGATGTGAGGGCGGCCACGCTCACTTCGCTACGCACGTCCACTACGGAGGCAACATGAAATACCAGCAGCAGGTGATAGTAGCCGGAGCCGGTCCTACCGGTCTGCTCAACGCCCTGGGCCTGGCACAGCAGGGACTCGACGTCACCGTCGTCGAACGCGCGTCCGAACCGCAGGATGCCCCCCGTGCCATCCTCTACCACTGGTCCACTCTGGACGGGCTTGACCGGCTCGGCCTCTTCGACGACGCTACCCAGGCCGGGTTCCTCAAGCAGGACTATGCCCATTACGTCCGGGACACGGGAGAAACCATCAACTACGGCCTGCAGGCGCTGGAGGGTCGCGTCTCGCACCCCTACAACCTCCACCTGGGCCAGGGAGCACTGGCTAAGATCATCTTGCGCCACCTTGAGCAGTTCCCAAACGCGCGAGTGCTCTGGGGACACAAGGTCACAGGAGTGACGCAGGACGACGCAGCGGTGACGGTCACGGCCGATCACGAGGGTAGTCGTGTCGAGCTGCGCGCTCAGTGGCTCATCGGCGCCGACGGCGCGAGCTCAGCTGTCAGGCAGGCCTTGGATCTTCCGTTCGAGGGATTCACCTGGCCCGAGCGGTTCGTTGCCGCCAATGTCCGGTTTCCTGACGACCGTCCGGGCTGGGCCCAGACCACGTTCTATGTGGACGAGGTTTTGGGAGCGATTATCGTGAAAATCGACAATTCGGGTCCGCATGGACTGTGGCGCTACACCTACATGGAAGACGCCGTCCTGCCCGAAGCAGGGGTCGTCGACCGGCTCCCGCGCTTCCTGGAGCAGATCTTCGGCCCCGAGGTGGCCGGGGGCACGACGCTGGAGGCCATTGCCCCCTATCGCATGCATCAGCGCAGCGCTCCGACGTACCGCGTTGGCCGTGTCCTGCTTGCCGGCGACGCGGCCCACGCCACGAATCCCACGGGTGGCTTCGGACTGACCATGGGTCTGTTCGACTCTTATGTTCTCAACGAGGCCTTGGGCGCTGTGATCTCCGGGCAGGCGGACGATACCGTCCTCGATGCGTACGCGGATTTGCGCCGCACCGCCTTTATAACAAAAGCCAGTCCCCGCGCCATAGCCAACAAACAGTTGATCTTTCACTCGTCGGATCCGGTCCGCAGGGACAAGGACCTGGAGGTGTTCCGGCGCATGAGCGCGGATCCTGAGCTCGCGGCAGAGGTCCTTTACTTCACGAAAACGCTGGAGACGCCCTCGTTGATGAGGGTCTAGGAATCTCCTTCCAGCATCACCGAAACAGCCAGCTATCCGGCATCATCACGTCAGGAGTCTTTACATGCTTCCTCTGAGCGGTATCACCGTCGTCTCGCTCGAACAAGCAGTCGCCGCGCCGTTCGCAACGCGCCAACTTGCCGATTTGGGCGCTCGGGTCATCAAGGTCGAGCGGCCCGGTCCAGGCGATTTTGCCCGCGGATACGACGAAACTGTCAAGGGCATGGCAAGCCACTTTGTCTGGTTGAACCGGTCTAAAGAGTCGGTGGCTCTGGATTTGAAGAGCCCGGAGGGCAATCATGCGGTTCACGAGTTGGTGCGCAGCGCGGATGTGTTCGTGCAGAACCTGGCTCCCGGTGCGGCAGAGCGTCTTGGGCTTGGCGCTGAAGCTCTGCGTGGTGAGCGTCCTGAGCTGATTCACGTTTCGATCTCCGGTTATGGCGCCGACGGCCCGTATTCATCGAAGAAGGCTTACGACCTGCTTGTGCAGTGCGAAGCCGGCCTGGTCTCCATCACCGGCACCGACGCAACCCCGTCCAAGGTCGGGATTTCGATTGCGGATATTGCGTCTGGCATGTATGCATACTCAGGCATCCTCACGGCGCTGATCCAACGCCAGCAGACCGGGGAGGGAGCCACGATCGAGTTATCCATGCTCGAAGCGTTGGGGGAGTGGATGGGCTTCCCGATGAACTATGCCATGTACGGTGGGGCCGCGCCGAAGCGTACAGGTGCCTCGCACGCTGCCATCGCCCCATACGGTCCGTTCACTTGCGGCGACTCGAAGCAGGTTTTCTTGGGCATCCAAAACGAACGTGAGTGGGCTACTTTTTGTGATCGGGTCCTCGGTCGTCGAGAAGTGGCTGAGGACGAACGCTTCGTCCGCAATTCCCTGAGGGTTGAGCACTCTACGGACCTTACCTCGGTGATCGAGCAGGCGCTGGCCCGGCACACTGCAGATGAGGTCGTGGACTTGCTCGAGGACGCCGGCATCGCGAACGCCTTGCTACGCGACATGCAGGGGTTTGCGGACCACCCCCAGCTGGCGGCACGCAACAGGTGGCGGCAATATGACTCACCAGCCGGACCCTTGCGGGCACTGATTCCGCCGGCGACCTTCGTGGGGCAGGAACCGGTGATGAACCGTGTCCCCGACGTGGGAGAGGATACTGAGCGGATCTTGACCGAGTTCGGGGTGCTGGAAACGACATGAGACCGCTCAGCATTCAGGATCCTGTGGTCACACTTCAAAGCGCTCGTTCGTTTCTCTTCGTTCCTGGAGACCGGCCCGAGCGGTTCTTGAAGGCCGTGGCCTCCGGGACCGACGTGGTCGTCCTCGACCTGGAAGACGCCGTCAGCGCAGAGAACAAGGGCGCGGCCCGGCAAGCGGTCAGTGCCTGGCTGTCAGAAACAGGTCATGCTCTGGTACGGATCGGACGGGACGAAGACGTCGAGGCTTTGAGGGGGCTTCCTGGTCTACTCGGAGTGATGGTCCCGAAGGCCGAGAACCCAGAAGCTCTGTCCAGGATTTCCGAGGCGGTGGAGCGGCCCGTAATCGCACTGATCGAATCGGCTTCCGGAGTCCTGGCGGCCAATTCTTTGGCAAGTGTCCCCGGAGTGGCCCGGTTGGCGTTTGGAGAGCTTGACCTGGCCGCAGACATCGCAGCCCGGCCGAACCAGCGCGCAATGTTGATGGCTCGATCGCTGTTGGTCCTTGCCTCCCGCGCCCAGGGCCTCCCCGGTCCGTTGGACGGCGTGACCGCAAAAATCGACGACGACTCCTTGCTAAAGGATGACCTGCACGCCGCTCTGGAGTTGGGGATGTCCGGGAAGCTGCTCATCCACCCGCGTCAGGTGGCGGTGGCACACGACGCTTTCCGTCCGAGCGCTGAAGAAGTCACATGGGCACGGCGCGTCGTGGAGTCCACCGAGGGGGGAGAAGCTGTGGCCAAAGTCGACGGACTGATGGTCGATGCCCCTGTGCTGCTTCGTGCACAAGCCATTCTCGCGCGACGGCCTGAAAGCGTAAGCACGGCCTCCACCAGCAGCTTTGCCGGGACACCGTGACCTGCCGTTAACGGCATGCATGCAATCAAAAACCTCGAAGGTAAATCGAGAAAAACGCCGTGAGGATCACGGCGAAGGAGGACAGATGAGTAGGCACGTAAACGCGCGACCAGTCGCCGTGATCACAGGCGGTGGGGGTGGTCTCGGCAACGACATCGCGAATCATCTCGCGGACGACGGATTCGACCTTGCACTGCTTGACGTTTCCAAGGCGGCACTGGAAACCGCAGCTGCCCGGCTTGGTGCCAGATCCCCCGGACTCAAAGTCCTTACCCTAGCCGGGAACCTGTCCGACGAATCCGTCGTCAACAGAGCATTCAAACGTATCGAAGACGAGTACGGGCGAATCGATGCACTCGTCAGCGCAGCTGGAGGCAGCGGCACCGCCATCGTGCGCGATCTATCCCAACTCAGCGCGGAAATCTGGCGCTCCGTGGTGGAAAGCAACCTGACCAGCACGTTCCTGTGCGCCCAGCAGGCCGTCCCGATCATGCTGAAGCGCGGCTATGGGCGCATCGTAAACTTCTCTTCACTCGTCGCCGACGGCCTCGACGGCCCTTCCGGAACCGTAGGGGCCCGTCTGGCTTACGCTGCCTCCAAGGGAGGCATCGTCAGCCTCACCAAGCAGCTCGGCAAAGACCTCGGCAGTACCGGAATCACCGTCAACGCCATCGCCCCGGGCCTCATCCTCCCGACCACGGGCCGGGTGCGTGACTCGTTCGAATCCATGGGTGAAGAAGACAGAACGGCCACCGCCGCCGCCATCCCCCTGGGCAGACCCGGAACCGGACACGAGATTGCCGCAGCCGTTGCCTACCTCGTCTCCGAGGCGGCCGCATTCACCTCCGGCACGGTGCTGCACGTCGACGGCGCCGCATCCTGACCACCACCAAGCAATCGAAACGGAGAATCCCCGTGACACACCCCCCGCTAGTTATGCTTCCGGCCCTGGGTGCCGATTCCCGCCTGTGGCAGCCGGTCATTGACAAACTCGGCACCGAGTTCGACTGCACTGTCATTCGGGGTGAAGGGAAAACCATTGAGGCAATGGCAGACCATGTCCTGTCCAAAGCGCCCAAGGAATTCATCCTCGTCGGGATCTCGATGGGCGGATACCTCGCCCTTGAAATCGCACTGCGGAACACCGGCAGAGTGAAGGCGCTGGCGTTGTTCAACACCTCGGCCATCGCCGCACCTGAGGACCGCCGACAAAACTCGATCGACCTGATCTCGCTCGTCGAATCCGGCGGTTTCCAGACGGCAATCGATCGCACGACTCCGGTAGTATCACGGGCCATTCCCGAGATCCAGCGCCTCGCGGCAGCGATGACCAATGAACTCGGCCCACGGGTGTTCATCGACCAGCAACGCGCCGTCCTTGGCCGTTCGGACCGACGTGCGGAACTCAAGACCATCACATGCCCCAACCTGGTCGTCGGCAGCACCGAGGACACCATCACCCCACCGAAGCTGAGCGAAGACCTGGCACACCGGCTCCCTGGTGCGCGGCTTGTCCTCATCCAGGGCAGTGGGCACTTCACCCCGCTGGAGAAGCCGGCCGAGACCGCGGCTGCGCTGGCGGATTTCATTCGCGCTCAAACCGAACATGCAGCCCAGAATGATCAAAAGATTGCGATCACATGAGTTTAGTCGCCCGCCCCGGCGTCCCCGGCAACGCTTGGATCACGGATATCCCGGGGCCGGTCAGCGGCCACCCGCCCTCTCGGCTGGGGAACCGCCAGGCGGTTTCCCCAGCCGCCTAGATGTTCTCCGGTGTTGCACTGGGCGCTATGGACCATGCTTGCCAGTGGTCAATTTCAACCCTCGTGTGCAGGGGACAGGTCCGCATGGGTACAAGGCGGTCTGCCAAGGCATATATCAAATAGATGGGTAGGGCAAAATATTGGTATTTGTGAAATGTCTCATGCGGTCGCAAGGTGGAGAGGAAGCACCGACATGGTCGCCGCATTCCTTTGCAGAAGTAAGGGCTGCCTCGGCCTGATAATCCTGACGAAGGCGCTTATCCCATGATCAAACTCCACGTGGACCTGCAGCGTTGCGATGCCAACGGCACCTGCGCTGCCTTGATGCCCGACGTATTCCGGATCGACCAGGACGGCACGCTCGAACAGCTGCGGTCCGAGGTCGAGGAGGAGCGCGAGGGCGACCTCGAAGAAGTGATCCTCTGCTGGCCCGATGGGCGCGATCTTGCGATCATGACCACCCACTCTCAACTCTCAGAATCCAGTTAGGAAGTACGGCTATGCCCCATACCGCTACCGACGTTGTCATCATAGGTGGATCCACGGCAGCACTGCGTGCTGCCGAAACCGCTATTCGGCAGGCCCCGGAACTGGACGTCACCATCATCAGCGATGAGGCGCACCTGCCCTATGAGCTGCCGCCGTTGTCAAAGATTCCCTTGAAGGATCACATCGATATCGAGTCTCTCGTCTACCCGGTCGCCCGTGAGCTGCGGGAGAAGGGTGTCCATTACCGTCTCGGAGAACGTGCGACAGCCATCGATCCGGCGCGCCGGATCGTCACCACTGATACCGGCCAGGTCAGCTACCGGGCCGCTATCATCACGACAGGTTGCGAACCGATCGTGCCTCCGATGTTCCGAGGCCAGCAGGACGTGTACGTGTTGCGCCGGTTCGACGACTCGGTGGCGCTGCGCCAAGCCCTCGACGAGCGTCAGCGCTCCGTGGCCATCGTCGGCGCCGGCTTCATCGGTGGCGAATTCGCTTCGACGTTGATCAGCGATGGTCGCGAGGTCTCGCTAATCGACCTGTCTGTGCACCCCTTGATCCGCTTCGGTGAAGAGGTCTCCGGCGTTTACGAAGAGCTCCACCGTTACAAGGGAGTCGCAACGTTTTTCGGGGTGGGAGCGACTGGGACGATCGAACGAGATGGCAGCCGGTTCTTGCAGCTCAGCGATGGTCACGAGGTCGCAGCTGATGTGATTGTCGTGGGAGTCGGGGTGCGGCCAGCCGTTTCCTGGCTGAATTCCTCGGGAATCCCGCTGGATAACGGCATCATCGCCGATGAGTATCTCCATACCGTTGACGGCGTGTTCGCCGCAGGCGACGCCGTCTGCTGGCCCAACGCCCGATTTAACGCCACCATGCGCATCGAGCACTGGACCACCGCCGCCGAGCAGGGGCGCGGAGCCGGGCTGAATGCCGTGAAGTACCTCAAGGATGAGCCGCTCGTTCCCTTCGTGAACGTGCCCTTCTTCTGGTCGGATCAACACGGTCAAAGAATCCAGTGGGCCGGTCACCAGCTGGGAGGCGAGCAAGTGGTATCCAGCCGGAACGAGGGCGGCGAGCTATTTCTCTTCCGCACGGGTGATGTCGTCACCGGTGTCCTGGCCTTCGAACGGCGCCAAGAGTTCGTGCAATTGCGCGCGAAGCTCCGCCAGCCCCTCGCGTGGGACGTCGCCCTCGGTATTGCTTCGGGATTCGAGTCCGCGGCCCGAGAGGTGCCCGTGCCGTGACTGTCCAAAGACGCCGCTATGTTTCCTGCCCGTGTGGGTCTCTCCTGGAAGGCGCCGATGATGACGAGCTCGTCAGCTCGGTCCGTACACACCTGAGCGAAGTACATCCAGGATTGGACTACGACCGGGACCAAATCCTACTCATGGCCTACTGACCGCCGGGAGACGGACTCGAGGAACGCTCGCGCCGCGTCGGCAGTCCGCCTGTACGGCGGCTTCTGAAGCAGACGGGGCGATAACGACCCGGAACGTACTTTCAGAGCCCGCGGAGTGTGGCAGCCGGCATTAAAGAAAAGCGCGGTCCATCACGTGCCGAGCCATAGTGGGGCCAAAAGCCAGAATGGGCGTCGAACCGTGTCTGTCACAACGACCTCGTCCGGGCCTTCAAACGAAATCTCCTTTTGGAACCTGCATACATAACTGCCACATCCCGTGGGTTCCAAGCCGAGTCGGCGAGTGGCTGAAAAGCCACTAATCCGATATTGAAGCGGTCCTTGAAGTCTTTTCAATGAAAGTTCTAGATCAATAAGCCATCGCATCAGTCCCGCGATACAGCGACAAATTCAGGAGTCTTAATGTCAGCCAACACACCCACAAGCGGCCGAATGAAATCGGTACTCTTTTCGAGTTTTATGGGAAGCGCGATCGAATTTTACGATTTCCTGCTCTACGGCCTGGCCGCCAGCGTAGTGTTCGCCCCTCTCTACTTCGCAAACCTGTCTCCGGCAATGGGGATAATCGCATCCTTCGCGACGTTGGCCGTTGGATATCTGGCCAGGCCGTTGGGCGGGCTGATCTTCGGCCCCTTCGGAGACCGCCTCGGACGAAAGAAGATGCTCGTCCTGACCATGCTCATGATGGGTGGTGCGAGCTTCTGCATCGGGCTGATCCCCACTCAGGCGGCCATAGGTCAGCTGGCACCCCTGCTGCTGATCGTCCTGCGCGTGATCCAGGGCATAGCCGTCGGTGGCGAGTGGGGCGGAGCAGCACTGATGGCCATGGAGCATTCGACGCGGGAACGCCGAGGGTTTTCCGCCAGTTTCGCCAACATGGGTGGCCCCGCGGGCGCCGCCTTGGCAACGGCCGTGTTCAGCCTGTGCAGCATGATGCCCGACGAAGCGTTCATGAGCTGGGGTTGGCGGGTGCCGTTCCTCCTCAGCGCAGCCCTTGTCGCCATGGGGCTGTTCGTTCGCCTCAAGGTCGCCGAATCACCGGTCTTTCTCGAAGCTCAGCAGCATGCAGCCTCGTCTCAGGCGCGCCGGCGAAACCCGATCCTCGAGGTGGTCACCAAGTATCCGCGCGCCGTCATCATCGCTTGCCTGGCAACAATCATGGCCTTCGCCGTCCAGTCTCTGCTGGCTACGTTTGCGGTGCCGTACGCCATCGCTTCAGGCCACAGCCGCTCCGAAGTCCTATGGATCAGCCTCGCGACCCAGGTGATCCATGTATTCACGATTCCGATGTTCGCAGCCCTTTCTGACAGGATCGGCCGTCGCAAGGTCATGGCGGCAGGCGTGATCGGCATGACCCTCATGATTCACCCCATCTGGTTGATGGTCGCCTCAGATAACCTCCTGCTGCTCTTCCTGGCATTCCTGATTGGCAACCCCGTGCTCCAAGCTATGGTTTACGGGCCCACGGCCGCATACATCTCTGAAATGTTCGACGCCGAATCCCGCTACACCGGTGCCTCCTTGGCCTATCAGTTGTCCTCGACTTTGGGCGGCGGTCTCGTCCCTCTCGCGGCCACCGCCCTGCTCGCCGCCCGTGGAGGAAATGACCCGGTATATGTGTCGGCTTTGGTCATTGCCATCGGACTGATCAGCCTCCTCGCACTGTTCGCGCCTGGTCGGGGCTACAAGGACAAGAATCAAGAAGGGGCCAAAGCCGCGGTATCCGTGGAGTCGTGACAGGCAGTGCGTCCCCGCTGAAACTACGCCGGTGCCGCGCAGCCCACACTTCAGATGGCTGAGACGCCAGTGCCGGGGCCCGGCCAGGGGGTGTGGCGGCGAGGGCGGCCATTGCGTCGAGGCTCGGGAAATGGGCCCTAAATGCAGGCCGAATCTGAATATACCGCTTGCAGATGATTGATTTGATGAGAGGACCTAATGATCTACGAACATGCTGACCTCCGGATAAATCCAGAAACCGAACCCGAGTTCCTCATGGACTTTGCGGCTGCCAGGCGTTTGCTGCTTGACGCAGAAGGATGCCTTTCCGTTGAGCTTCTGGTAAGTGTCGACACCCCAGCTGCGTATCTGCTTCGAGTGGGTTGGGAAAGAATCGAAGACCATACAGACACTTTTCCTGGCACTCGTCAAGCCAACGAACTGGGCAGAGTGCTGATGGCTCACTGCGCAACTCCGCCTAACGTCATCCATTACAACGGTCAGGAGGTATCGGTCACGCCAGTCGAATCCCTTGGTGGGGCATGAACCAACCTAAGAAGCATCTGCCCTCTCACACACCATTTTCTGAAGGAGCAATATGGACTGCAAGAATCCCCGCCCGATCCCGTAAGGGCACGAGACGAGTCGGAAGGGCTCAAGTTGAACCTAGTCTCGCTTGCAGGGGCTCAGGACGCAGTTCTCTTCTTGAGTCACCCGCTCCTAACCGAGGACGCTCCCCGCGACGTGGCGAGCCACAACAATCCGCCCGCTCAATGAGGAGTACCAAATGGGCAAGATCGGCATGTATCTCGAAAACATCCTCCACCTGCGGGCGGGTCCGCCGAACAGCCCAGCTCCGCCCTCGCCACACTTTCACCCCTATGAGGCATCGCTGCACCTGGTGGCGTACCCATGGGTGGGATTGCACATCGAGGAAGTGCTTAGCCTGTCCTGAGGACTATAACAATCGGGTGATGCCCAGCAAGGTAGGTTTGTTCACCCCGCCCTAGTCAGGCTGGCGACCCAGGACGCGATTTGGGTGCGTGAGTTGAAGCCCAGCTTGGCCAATATCCGCTCGATGTGTCGACCGATTGTCCTGTGCGATAGCACTAGCTCGGCGGCGATTTCCTTATTGCTCAGCCCTTGGGCAACGAGCTCGGCAACTTGCGCTTCCCGTTCGGTAAGTTGCGTTGCGCCTTGGGTGTAAGGATCCACAATCACCGATTTGGGTGCACGGCGGGCTGCCGAATTTTTGTGACCCGCGGAGGCTTCTGCCTGCGGTGAAACATATGCGGCGCGCGCCGAGTTCAACGCGAACTCCACGGCCTGGTCCATTGATAGCGCGGGCCTGTCGTCGAGGATGGACAGGTACCGAGCTTCCCCGAGTTCGTTCAGTACTTGGGCCGCAGTCTGCTCGAAGTCGTTTTCAAGGGGACCAAATGCCGAAATTGTGGTGCCAATTCCTTTCCATACCGACTGTGCCGTGTGAAAAAGAATTGCTGCGGATTCATAGCGCCTGTTCGAGGCAGCGGTCCATGACATCTGCTCAATGGTCAGTGCAATGCAGAGCCCGTCATGGAAGTCGCGTTGAATTTCCAGCGCCGCGATCTGGGATTGGCGGGCTTCATCGAGTTGGCCCAGGTGCCACTGGCAGAGGCCCATGACTGCGTGCCCGTAAGCTTGGGTCCACCGCTCGCCTTGTTTGCCGCTTTCGACCAGGACCTCCCGGCACGTTGCGAGGGCCGCCTCTATCCGGCCGGCGTACATTTGCGCCCAGGCCAAAAGGAAAAGCGCGGTCAGTTCTGATGCACCATCCCCTTCCCGGTGTTGGACGGCAGCGGCGTTACGAAAGAGATCAATGGCGTGCTCAAGTCGTCCCCCGAAGACTTCACTGAGGGCTTCCCAATGATCAACATGAGCAGCCAGCACCTGAAGGTCCAGATCACGAGCGATGCCGCGGCACTCCGTAAGATATCGTTGCGCCGATTCACGGTCGCCCTGAATCAGGGCTACCCAGGCGGCTACCCACAGCGCACCCCCACGTTCAGGTGTGCGGCGCACGTCCAGGCTAAGCATTCGGTCGAGCCATCGGCGGCCCTCGCTGAGGTTGCCGCCGGCGATCCAGTGGTACCTGAGCAGAGCCGCAAGGTTCATCCCTGCTAGTTCCTCTCCCGGCGTGGTTGCTGACCATTCCAGCGCTGAGAGAATATTCGTATGATCGAGTCTGGCAGCGGCGAGGCGGGTTGCCTGGTCCGGTCCACACCAGAGCGCTACCGTTTCAGACGCCTTGCCGAGGTAGTGGTCCCGCTGGCGACGACGCAAGTCAGAAGATTCCCCGATGCTTTCAAGCAGTTCTGCACCGTACTCCCAGAAGGTCATCAGCTGGCGGTACCGTCTGCGCTGATCGCCAGCAACGGGTTCGTCAATGACGATTTCGGCAACGACCAGGGACTTCGCGACGAGATGATCCAACAGGTCAAGAACATCCCGTTTGTTGAGTTCGCCGAAACCGCAAACCTCCTCCACGGCCTCGACATCGAAGCCAGCAGGAAAGACTGCCAGCCTGGCCCACAGCAGCTGCTCGTCCCGCGTGCAGAGTTCATAGCTCCAATCGATGAGCGCCCGCAGCGTTTGCTGCCGAGGAATCCCTGCCCGGCTTCCGCCGGTGAGGATATCGAAGCGCCGGTCCAACCGTTCGACAAGCTGACTAACCGATACGGAGCGCAGCCGCGCGGCAGCAAGTTCGATTGCGAGCGGGATTCCGTCGAGCATTTGGCATAGCTGGGCCACGGCGAGCCGGTTGCCGTCAGTGATTTCAAACCCGGCGTTCACACTTCGAGTCCGATCCACCAGCAACCGAACAGATTCAAAGGCCTCAATCGCACCCGCATGCCCGTTTGACACAGCGGGGACACTGAGGGGTGGCACTTGGTAAACCTGCTCGCCAAAGATCCTCAAGGGTTCCCTGCTCGTTGCAATGACACGCAATCCTGGTGCAAAGTCCAACAACCTGGCTGCCAGGGCTGATACTGCATCCAGAAGATGTTCGCAGTTGTCGAGGACCAGGAGCAGCTGTCGTTCCTGGACGTAGTCCGAAATCCTCTCCATTGGAGAGCGGTTTGACTGGTCGGGGAGTCGGAGTGCGGCAGCGATCTGGGAATCGACCAAGGCGGTGTCATCCAGGGCCGCGAGTTCAACGATCCAAACTCCGTCGCGAAAGGCCTTACGTATGCGTGAGGACAGCTCCGCAGCGAGGCGGGTCTTGCCGACGCCGCCGGGACCGGCAAGCGTTAGGAGGCGGGAGCGTGACATCAGCTCGCGCGCGTCGGCAAGTTCTCGCCGTCGTCCAATGAAGCTCGTCAGATTATGCCCCCCGTTGGATCCAAAAGCCACTGCTTCGGTGCTCATAACCCTCCTGTGATGCAGGAAACAATACACGTAGCGGGTTGGGTCATCTGACCCGTTTTAGATCCGGTCAAAGGGACCAGACTGGGTGCAGTCAGAACGATACTTTGAAGCAAGCGGAAGGCCAGGCGCGATGAGGCGCAGAGTAGCAGCGACAACCACGTGCCGGCCTGACGCCGACGGGACCAGGGCGGACATATGCCCCGCAGCCCGCATTTCTGATTCGGGCCAGGGTTGCAGCGATTCCTTTGCTGTTTCGGATCACTGGACCGCGAAGGATCTCTGGCCAGACTGCGTTGATGCACAAGCCAGCGGATCATCTGCGATCTTCCCCGCTGAGTACAGCAATTCTTGACACCAAACCCGGTTTCTGTGGCTTATCTGCCCTGCACCTAATGGAGGACAGGGCGAAATTGTGTTTCGCCGCCAAGATCCTAGGTCCACCATCAACACATCCCACTACGAAAGAGGCCACCATGACAGCGACGTCGCTCGCCGAATTGTCAGATATCAATGTTCCGAATGCTGGGTTGGTGGCTCGTGCCACTGATTTGGTGCCGTTGATCCGGGAGTTCGCCCGCCAAGGTTCTGAAGCCCGGCGCGTGGCTCCGGAGGTGGTGTCGGCCTTGGAAGGTGCAGGGCTGTTCCGGATGCTGGTCCCTAAGCGGTACGGCGGCATGGGTGCTTCGTTGCGTACTGCTGTGGAGGTAACGAAGGAAATTTCCCGCGGGGATGGTTCCACTGGGTGGGTTACGACGCTGATGATGGTCGGGACCGGTTTCGCCTCGACCTTTTCCCGGCAGGCCCAGCAGGATGTGTTCGGGAGCAACCCGTTGGCGAAGGTGGCCGGCACCTTCAGTCCGGGCAGCAAGAGTGAGCGGGTTGAAGGGGGCTATCTGATCAGTGGCAGGTGGCCGTATTCCTCCGGTTCCTTTGCTGCTGATTGGGCAACGCTTGGTGTCCTGCTTGACGGTGATGACCCGATGGCGCTGGCCCTGGTCCCGGCTGAGGCTTGGAGCATCGAGCCGACTTGGTTCGTCGCCGGGATGAAGGGCACCGGCAGCGACACGATCGTGGTCGAAAATCATTTTGTGCCCGAGCACCGCGTACAACGCCTCAGTAACATGCTGAGCTCAAATTTCCTCACCCCGTTCAAAGACGACCGCATGGCCAACGTTGCTTTCAATGCCGTCGCAGCCGCAATCCTCATTGCTCCGCAGATCGGCCTGGCCCGGCACGCGCTGGAAATCACCTTGGCGAAGCTGCCCGGCAAACCGGTCGCATACACCATGTACGACAACGCCAAGAATTCCCCCACCCATCAGCTCGCCGTTGCTAAAGCAGCCACGAACCTGCACATCTCCGAACTGCTGCTGAACCGGATGTGCCTTGACATCGACACGGCAGCCGACGCCGGCCATCAGCTTGACCTGCCCACCCGGGCCCGGATCCGCAATGACACCGGCATAATCGCTGAACTGATCGGGCATGCCATCGATGCGCTGATGACGGCCAACGGTGCCGGCTCGTTCGCCGAGGCCAACGTGCTGAACCAGATCTGGTGCGACTCCGAAATCGCCGCCCGGCACGCCTTTGTCACCCCAGAAATCGGGAAAGAAGCCTACGGCCGGGTCCTGATGGGCCTGGAGCCAACCATCAACCTCTAAGGCAGGCCACAATGTCCACCCCCACGATCCCCCTACCCGCTGAAGCTGAAGACCCGGCTCGAACTTACCGGCGCGTCCTCGGACATGTCCCAACCAGCGTCGCGGTCGTCACCGCCGGCACCAGGTCCGGGCCTGTCGGCATGACCGTAGGCTCCTTCACTTCGGTCTCACTGGAACCACCCCTGGTGGCGTTCTTCGTTGACAAGGCCTCCAAAACATGGCCTCGCCTCTATGAAGCGAGCCACTTTGGCGTCAGCATTCTCGGCCAGGACCAAACGGCGCTGTGCAAAGCATTCGCCCGCCGCTCCGAAGACCGCTTCGATGAAGTCGACTGGACCCCCTCGGACCGCGGAGTCCCATTATTGAACGACGCCATCGTCACCCTTGAATGCACTCGCTACAAAATCGATCTCATCGGCGACCATTACCAAGTCGTCGGACGCGTCGAATCCCTTGAACTACGCGCCACCAACCCACCTCTGATCTTCCTCCAAGGCAATTTTCTCAACCTCACGGTTTAGCGGCATGGACGGCGCCGGGAGGGTACCGCCGCGCGAATATGGACCAAAGGGCCGGCAAAGCACGGCCAGCAAGCCAATGGCCTGTAGCACGGGGTATCCAAATGAACATGTTAGTTGGATTGGACAAGCTGCGAAGCCGGAGAAGGCATCACCCAATCGATGGTGGACGATTTCACCACTTTCGTCCACCACTTATGAGCGTGTGCGACCTGGACCGAACCACGAGGGCACCAGTCCAGCGATGCGGGTCGACCCGAGGTCTGGCCCTAAACGCTGGCCACCCTGTCCAACGCGTCTGCGGGAGAACCCTTCTGGGACCCGCTCAGCTGACCCGAGTTCACTTGCAAGACGGTTCCTGCCAAAGAGGCCGGGAACAAACACTAGAAAGGAGGCCCTGAATTGGGCCGTATCATCATCAGTGGAGCATCAGGGGATCTTGGCCGCAGAGTCACAGAGATACTTCTGGCGGCTGACCCGGACATCGAATTAACGCTTGTGTCGCGCACACCAGAAAAGCTCCGCAAGCACCAAACACATGGGATTCGCGTGATGCGCGGCGACTACCAGGAGCCCGACACCCTCAACGCTGCATACGCTGGCGGGGAAGTCCTCTTCCTCATCAGCGGCCTGAATCTTGGCCACCGAGTATCCGAAACGCGAAACGCAATCGCCGCAGCTAAACATGCCGGGATCCGCCACATTGTGTACACCTCGGTCGGTGGTATACACCCCAACAATCCCGCTCTTTCAGCAAGGGATCACTACCAGAGTGAACTGGATCTCAGGGCTTCCGGCGTGGACTACACATTCCTCCGTAACGCGCTCTACTCCGAGATCATTAGCAACATCCTAGTTGCTCCTGCCACAGCCAGCGGTGTCATCTCACAGGCAACAGCCGAAGGGCGCTTGGCACCGGCGGCTAAAGCCGACGTCGCCCGCAGCGCCGCCAAGGTCCTGCTTGAGTCCGCGAAGCATGTCGGTGCTGTCTATGAAATCACCGGACCCGAACTGTTGACCTTTGAAGAAATCGCCCTCATCGGTTCGGAGGTGCATGACACTCCCATCAAATATGTACCAATATCAGCTGATGAGCGTCTCGCCTTTTTTGACTCCATTGGTATTCCAAGGACGTACGACCCAAGCATGCCGCCAAGCGCCGATGGGCACATGTGGGCAAGCGATGAGTTGGTCACGGCCGAAGTCGCCATTGCTGAGGGTTACCAGACGGTTCTCTCAGGCCACGTGAAGCTGATAACTGGGCGTAATCCCGAACACCTCCGGTCCGTGATGGAAAGCGTCAAGTCCGTTCCCTATGACCAGATCCCAGCAGAGGTTTCATAGACGATCAATAATGACCTTGTGCGCAACGACGGCTTCGCCCCAAGCAAATTAGGGGCGAAGCCGTTTCCATGCTTGTAGACGTGCTTGGGTACATGCAGTTTCGGTGGAGTTAGCGCGCATCGCAATTGTCTTGGGAAGTCGCGGTACAGATTCGATCGAGCACATTAGATATTTCGGCGCGCAGATGTACTTTAAGAAATGCGGTCTGAACTACCAGTTGGTCCACTTCTATAACCTGGGGAAACCGCACTTCCCCGCCGCTGTCCCCAATGCTGTAAGGTCTCAGAGCTTTTCGCTGTTGGGTGCCGGCACCAAGAAGGAGATGATGCAGGCTGCGGCTGTAATGCCGACGGAAACCCACAACGCGGGAGCATAGCCGACGGAAGTCGCCTGGGCGGCGAATGGTTGCACGAGCACGACGCCGAGACCGGCGCCAGTGCCGAAACTGGCACCGCTAAGGCCAGGCAGTGCCGCGGGGGCGTCCTTGGGGGACAAAACGACAGAGAGCCCGTTAAGACTTGTAAAGAGAAATCCTGTGTAGGAAATGCCAAGGGCGGCAACAGCGAAAATAATCACTATGAGATTGTCGGAGAAAGCCGCTGCGACAATGCCGAAGGCCAGACTGAACCCTGCGCCGAGCCGCAGGGTTAGGAGCCACCCGCGGCGGTCGGCGATCCAACCGGCCAGAGGGGCTGTGCAAACGCCGAGCAGAGCTGGTGGGGCCAGGAACAGCAAGGCCGCGAGGGAGGGATTTAGTCCGAAGCCATGTTGGAGGTCCTGGCTAAGAACCACCACGGTGAAATTAAGCATGGCGAACATGCCGGCGAGGGCGAGCAGGCTGGTGGCGATAACAGGCCAAAACTTCCGGGAACGCAGGTAGTGGACGGCGATAAGGGGGTGACTGCGCTTCTTTTCAATAGCCCAGAAAGCCGCGAAAGTGACCACTGTTCCGGCGAGAAGTGCCAGTGAGATCGGAGATGTCCATCCCGCGGAGGAACCTTCAGAAACGAAATATGTCAGGAATATAAGGAACACGGAGAGGGAGCCGGCCCCCCACCAATCCATGCTGCCGCTCACGCCTTCAGGCCGGCCTTGGGGGACAACCTTCAGGATGAACACGGCAGCGATCGCTGCCACGACCAGCACCACGACGAAAATTGATCTGAAGCCGAGGGCTTCGGTCAGGAGTCCACCGGCGAAGCCGTCCAGACCGCCGACTCCACCGCTGATCGCCGCCACAATACCCAGCGATACCCCAAAGACTCTCGCGTTCAGGTTTTCGTTGAGGACGATGTAGGCCAGGGTGAACATGGCACCGCCTGCTCCCTGCAGGATTCTTCCCATAACAAGCAGGGGCAACGTCGGAGCCACTATGCACAGGATGGTGCCTGCAACAACGGTGCCGAGGGCTGCAAGCATGGCGGCACGGCGACCGATGAAGTCGCTCCAACGTCCGATGATGGGCACAGCAATTGCAGCGGAGAGAAAGAACATCGATTGAAGGGGTGCCGCGCCGGCCGGTCCCTCACCGAAGGCGGCGGCCATCTGAGGAAGTGCCGGCGTGACCATGCTGGCAGTCAGCTGAAAGGTCACCGTGGCCACGATCAGGGTTGAAATCAACCTTGTCGCACGCCAGCCGTCGATTTTATGTTGTTCAGAACTTGTGCTGGGACCTGTGGTTGAGACGTTCACATAAACTCCTTTGTGATGCCGGGGATCCGGCGTGCGGCAACAAGCCGCTGAATATTGCGATGTCCGGACCTACCTGAAAATTGGCACCACGAGTGGGCAAGCGCCCTGAGAGCTTGCCTTGGTCTAGGAACACCAGCTTCAAGTCCGGAAGGTTTGCCTGCTCCACGGAGTTGCTCGCTCAAGAAGTGAGCGTATCCCCGAGCTGCCGGGACTGGGCGGTGGTGCCGTAGGCGAGCGGATGCTGTCGGTGCGGTGAAGTTGCTGCTCGGGTCCGGAAACTGGTGATCAGGGATGACAGTGCGATCTGTGATCCGGTGAGCTCGGCGATAGCCTGAAGCTGGCCGGCAGATAGTCGGTGTTGTCCTTGAACGGTGTTTGTGTCAGCCAAGCCACTGCTATCCATATCTGCGCTGGACCCGGGTGGGGTGGGCCACCCTCGAATGCCGGCGTTACGAAAAGGCGCCTTGGCGCGGACACGTGAAGGAAACCTTCGGGAGAGCACCTACCACATCGGTGCCGGTATTTGTATGGCTTGGTAGACCGGTCAGTGCGGATGAAGAGCGTGCAGCGGTTCTTCGAAGTTACCCATCACGAACGCTCAGACGTTGCCACGGCTTACGATGCCCGCCGTCGCGAACGGCTATGCCTTAGACGGTCTTTCTCGACTGGTCCACGAGTTGACCTTCGTGCACGTAGGACTCATATGCTTCGCTGAGATCGACATACTTGCGAAAATTCCGTAGGTCAGACAACTGGTTGTTACGAACGCGAGCAACGAAGTCAGTATTCGCGATTTGCGCCCGGCCCACGCCGATAAAGTCGAAGTCAGCCGCTGTGAGGCCGCGTCGGACCCGAGCCAGGTCCTGCTCGACCTGAAGCTCGGGTTCCTGATCATCGAAAATGTCCTGAGCGAGATCCGTACTTAGGCCGACACTGCCGATGGCGATGACCGGGACGGTAGTCATAGTCTTCACCCACGACGCCAGGCTGCGCTCTGGGTCTAATTCAGGCCATGCCGGCGCATCAAACCGGCGTGTGGATACGTGGAACAGGTTCACTCCGGCTCGCTCAAGGCGTTTGATGAATGGACGGAGGTCATCTGGATGATCAGCGATCCTGGCACCGTAGTCCACTTCCTTCCACTGTGAGAACCGGAATGAAATGATGAAGTTTGGCCCTGTTGCCTCACGAATGGCAGCTACGATCTCTTCAGGAAAGCGTGCGCGCTCGTCTAAGGTCGCCCCGCCATATTCATCATCGCGCTTATTCGTTTCATGCCAAAGAAAGAGGTCCAGTAGGTATCCGTGGGCGCCATGGACTTCGACGCCGTCCGCTCCAACCTCTTGGGCGATAATGGCGCTCTGCACGTACGCTGCCTTTGTGTCTTCGAGGTCCTGACTGGTCATTGCTAAGCCGTTAACGCGACCCTCCTGGACTAAGCCGGAGGGGCTCAGTGAGGGGTAATCCGGAAAAGGATTTTGGACTCCATCGACTACTAGCCGCAAAGAGCCGGGATGCCATAGTTGCATAAGAAATACCGCGCCCGTTGCCGTTACGGCCTTCGCGACGCGACGCCAACCCTCCGCGGTCTCCCGGCCGATGATGCCGAAAACGGGCTGCCAGTAGGCCGCAGGATGGTCGGGTGCTGCCCCTTCGGCGATTATTAGACCTGCGCCATCTTCGGCACACTTTCGCAGGGTTTCTGCCATGCCATGTGTCGGCGCATAATCACGCGTTTTTCGTTGCATCGCCGGCAGTACAAAACGATTACGAATCCTCTTCCCATTTACCAGTAAGGGTGAGAATAGTGGATCCGGATTGTATTTTTCTGACATTTATGGCACCTCTCCGTTGAGTGTTGCTCGAATTCCTCACACTCTACTCACGGCTTAATTGGTCCACAATTAGGCACATTTTTGTTCCCATGCGATGCAAGACTGTTTTGTAGCAGCTCCCACCCCGTTCCTCTGCTCGCCTACCGGAGGTTATGTCCTCTACCTTCAGGACCGCGGGGCGGGTTGTCCCATGGCTGTATGTCTTGGACAGGCCGGTTTTTTACGGCGCCAACTGCAAACACTGCTTTATAACGGAGACCTTGGGGGTGGTCCAGCACCATCGCGGGCCGGACCCCGCGTGAGGCCCAGACGAACGCGCTCCGTTTAATCGCGGTGCACCTACGTTTGACCGTTTGATGAACCATTCTTTCGGCCTGTCAGTCCCGCCCCGGCCGGACCAGACATCAACGATGCAATTTGAGTGCGTGAGTTGAAACCAAGTTTCGCCAAAATACGCTCAATATGCCCCCCAACCGTTCGGGGTGACACCACGAGTTGGGCTGCGATCTCCTTATTGCTGAGCCCCTGGGAAACCAGGCCCGCGATTTGAGCTTCTCGCTGAGTGAGCGCGGCAGCTCCATGCTTCCCATAGCCGTCCGGGGTCCCAGCCGAGCCGTTACGGCGTCTGGTACTTGCTTTGGTGACGGGAGGCTGTGGGGGACCCGCAGAGGCGTACCCTGTCCGGGCTGCGCCTAGTGCAAGCTCGATGGCTTGCTCCTGAGAGGGGTCAGGGCGTGCGGTGAGGACCTTGAACTCCCTTTCCCCGAGCTTACTTCGCACCTGGGCCGCCATCTGCTCGAAGTCCTTCTCCAGAGGGCCGAACGCGGAGATAGTGGTTCCTATCCCACTCCATACGGCCCGGGCTGCATGGTAGAGAACGGCTGCGGATTCGTAGTGTCCGCCCGAGGCAGCTGTCCAGGACATCTGTTCAATTGTCAGAGCAATGCAAAGGCCATCGGGGAAATCTCGTTGTATTTCAAGCGCTGCGATCTGTGATTGCCTCGCAGCATCCAGTTCCCCAACATGCCACTGGCACAGCCCCATCACGGCATCAGCGTAGGCACGGGCCCATCGTTCTCCGTAACTATCGCTTACCTTCAAGACCTCCCGGCAGGTGGCCAGGGCATCCCCCGTCCGACCGGCATACATTTGCGTCCAAGCCAGCAGAAATAAGGCGTAGAGGGCCGACGCGGTATCGCCAACTTGGCGGTGAACGCCAACAGCTGCGGTAAAAAGCCCCATGGCCCGCTCCAAGTGATCGTCGAATACCTCGCAAAGGGCCTCCCAATGATCTGCATGGGCCGCCAGTGCCCTGTCATTGAGGCTCTCTGCGATCAGCCGGCATTCGGCCACATGCTCCCGCGCTTGTTCCCTGTCACCCTGTACGAGGCAGATCCAGGCTCCAACCCACAGTGCGGCTCCTCGTTCAGGGCCCGGTTCGGTTGCTAACTGAAGTAGGCGGTCCAGCCATCGCCTGCCCTCGGCAAGGTTCCCGCCAGCCGTCCAGTGGTACCTGAGCAGGGCGGCAAGGTGCAACCCCGCGCGTTCCTCCCCCGGAGTCGAGGCCGACCACTCCAGCGCAGACACAAGGTTCGGATGGTCACGCCGCGCCGCCATCAGTCGTTCGGCCTGGTGCGGGCCGCACCAATTCTTCACTGTGGCAGCCGCCCGGGTCAGGTAGTGGTCCCGCTGGCGGCGCCGCATGTCCGTGGACTCCCCGATTGATTCAAGAAGCTCGGCACCATACTCGCGAAAGGTCATGAGCTGGCGGTACCGAACCCGGACGCTGCCTCCTATTTGCGTGCCGTAAACGTTCTCGGCGACGACAAGCGACTTAGCGACAAGGTGGTCAATCAGATCGAGCACACCTTCGCGTGTCAGCTGACCAAATCCGCAAACCTCTTCGGCAGCCTCTACCTCGAAGCCGCCCGGGAAGACTGAGAGGCGCGCCCACAGCAGCCGCTCATCTGAACTGCAGAGTTCGTGGCTCCAATCGATCAGTGCCCTGAGGGTCTGCTGCCTTGGTAATGCCGCGCGGCTGCCGCCAGTGAGAATATCGAACCGCTTGTCAAGCCGCTCGATGAGTTGAACAACTGACACTGAACGCAGCCGTGTCGCCGCAAGTTCAATCGCCAAAGGGATCCCGTCAAGTCTCTGGCACAGTTGTGCCACAGCCAGCCGATTAGCCTCGGTAACTTCGAAGGTAGGATCCACGCTACGAGCCCGGTCTATGAGCAGGCGGACCGCGTCGAAAGACTCGATTGTCATACCTTCCGCGGCTGTATGGACGGGAGCTGCAAGAGGAGGCACGTTGTAGACCTGCTCCCCAAAGACGCCCAGAGGCTCCCGGCTCGTGGCCACAATCCTCAATCTCGCAGCTCGATCAAGGAGCCGAGCGGCCAGGACGGACACTGCTTCAAGTAGATGTTCGCAGTTATCGAGAACGAGAAGCAGCTGCCGGTCCTGGACATAGTCTGCGATCCTCTGCAGGGATGACCGGTTGGACTGGTCCGGCAGCCGCAGGGCAGCGGCTATGTGAGATCCGACCATTGCGCCGTCCTCTACCTCGGCGAGCTCCACGATGCAGACACCATCGCTGAATGCCTTGCGGACCCGAGAGACCAACTCCAGCGACAGACGCGTCTTACCAACGCCGCCAGGACCCGCCAGAGTCAGAAGCCGGGAGCGTGACATCAGCTCACGGGCTTCAGCTAGCTCGCGACGCCGTCCGATGAAGCTCGTCAGATGATGGCCCTCGTGTGAACGGCCGACAAGTGCGTCGGTACTCATGTTCCTCCTGTGATGCACAAAACAATACAGGTATCAGATGGGGTCATCTGACCCGTTACTGCTCCACCAAAAAAGGCCACACTGGAACAGTTGCAAGGATGCAACAAGGCCTCGATGGGAAGAATGATGAAACACGTAGGGACCCTTAAGCGCCAATGCCCAAGCCGAGTACACCTCCCAGCGACGGGATGCCACACAGCACGGGCACATTGCGGGAAAGATGCAACCCGCTCTCACCAGGCAACCCCTGGGTACTCTGTTGCAGCACACGTCCGGCCCTACGGAGCACAGCCCCATGCTGCGGAATTGCCTGAAGGTTCGGGCAGGCACTCGGCATATCGCTGAGCGCAGTTCCCGGGACGTTGCCGGATGATCATGACAGCGACGACGTCCAAAGCCAAAGCACTCGAAGCCAGTTCACGCCGAAGACCTGGACAGGGGAGAGATCCTTGCAGGCCCCTGATCGGAGTCGCGTGAGCGCTCAACCTCGAATTATCGATCACCTATAAATGTCTCCCGCACCGGGGCACTTGTTCGATGTGTTCATCATCCGCGAACTGGTGAGGCGTCCCCACGTCCGGCGACAGCAGCGCGAACAACAGGACCGGCCCGATCCACTGTAAAACGACCCAAGCCGCTGCTCGCGCCGCCATCTAATTCCCCGGAACGCTTTATCCCCAAATTTTTCTACGAGCTAGGAGAACCCATGTCAGTCACTATTGAGCGACCAAATGAGCTCGATCGAATGCGCTTCTTCATCAACGGAGAGTGGGCCGAACCCAGCACTGTCCGCATCCAGCACCAGATAGAGGCAGCCACAGGCGAGGTCATCGGTGTCGCAGCGTTAGGCTCGGAAGCCGATATTGATGCGGCCGTGAAGGCTGCGCGGGGTGCCCTCGACAACGGTCCCTGGGGCAGGTCAACCGCCGCCGAACGGGCCGCAACGCTCCGCAAATTTGCCGAGGCGCTCGAACGCCGTGCCACTGATACGTCAAAGCTCGTCAGCAGGGAAAACGGCATGCCCATCGGCTTGTCGCAGATGCTCAACGGCGGTGCCCCCTCCGCCCTTCTGAGAATCTATGCCGATGTAATAGAAGCCCTCCCGTTGGAAGAAGTACGTCCAAGCCAGGCAGGTTCAACAATCGTCCGTCGCGAACCAGTGGGCGTGGTCGGTGCCATAGCACCCTGGAACTTCCCGCAGGCATTGGCGATGTTCAAGATTGCCCCAGCCCTGGCCGCCGGCTGCACTGTCGTTCTCAAACCATCCCCGGAAACCGCGCTGGACTCTTATGTATTCGCTGAGGCAGCCCGGGAGGCAGGACTGCCCGACGGGGTGCTCAACATTGTCCTCGGCGATCGTGATGCCGGCGCCGCACTCGTTTCACACCCACTCGTTGACAAGATCGCATTCACCGGATCAACCGAAGCGGGCAGGATCATCGGCGCAGAATGCGGACGCCTTATCCGCCGCTGCACACTGGAACTCGGTGGAAAATCGGCAGCTGTTTTCCTCGAGGACGGCAGTATCGAGACCTTCCTGTCCGGGCTCGACAATGCCTCGTTCCTGAACAACAGCCAGACGTGCACCACCCAATCCCGCATCCTGATCGCGCGCTCACGGTATGAGGAGGTTGTGGATGCCGTTGCCAGTTTCGCCGACTCGTACAAGCTCGGGAACCCCCTTGATCCATCCGTGACAATGGGCCCGATGGCCACCCAAGGGCACCTTGAACGGGTTTTGGGCCATATCGAAACAGCAAAAAGTTCCACTGCCCGGCTTGTTGCTGGCGGCGGGCGCCCGGCCGCGCTGGACCGGGGTTGGTTTGTCCAGCCCACCGTGTTCGCCGACGTTGATAACAATGACCGTCTCGCCCGGGAGGAAGTCTTTGGGCCGGTTATGGCGCTCATCCCGTTCGATGATGACGAGGATGCCGTGCGAATGGCCAATGACAGCAACTATGGCCTCGGCGGGTCGGTGTGGAGCGCCGACGAAGATCGGGCCTTGTCGGTAGCACGAAGGGTGCGCACCGGAACGATCGGCCTGAATTACTACACCCTTGACCTCGGTGCCCCCTTCGGTGGATTCAAAGACTCCGGCATTGGCCGGGAGCTGGGCCCGGAAGGGATCAACGCCTACCTCGAATACAAATCGATCTATGGCTCTTCCAATTACCTGTCTGCCTGAACAGACATCCATCAAAGACCTGTCGTGCGCTGCGGGCACAAGGTCAAATTAGGGAGTTCGAATCTTGATGACAAGTCCGACCAAAATTGTCGACGCCTACTTTGCGGGAGTGAAAGCCGGGGACGCCAGCGCCGTTGCAGCACTGTTTGCACCTGATGCCCAGCTGATCAACGCCAAAGGAACCCTCCGGGGCGCAGACGCAATAAAGAGGATGTACGAAAACGGACTAGCTCCAGGGGCGATGACGCCAAGCCCACGGCCGCCAGTCGTCAACGGCGACCACGTCGCGGTTGAAATAGACCTGGATGCGAACGGGGTCCCTCTCAAACTTGGCGATTTTTTCACCATTACAGACGGCAAGATCCAGACTTTGACCATTTACAGCCTCACCCCCACTGACGCCAGCCTGTTCGACAAGGTGGGAGTCGACCCGGCCCAGTAACCGAAGGCGGACACACGCTTTCACTGGAAAACCAGCAGGTCCAGCTGCCGATAGCTTCCAGAGCAGTTTCAGCAACATAGACGAGGAGAACACATGAAGGTCGCAATTTTTGGCCCTGAACGCAGAGTTGGCATCATACGGAACGAATCCGTGGTCGATGTCAATGCCACCTATGCAAAGTATCTTGCAGAGACAACCGGGGCGGCGCGGGCGCAGGCACAAGCCGACGCTGTGGTCCCGCACGAGCTAAGTGCCTTCATCTCGGAGGGAACGCGGGCCCTTGAGGAAGCACAAACCGCCGTGGAGTATCTATGGTCCACAGCAGAGGACGACCGCGGTCTTCTGGGCGAGCAGCTCTGCTTCAAGTTGGGCGAGGTGGAACTTCACCCCCCTGTCGCCAAGGAGGCCCGTATTTTCTGCGCCCTGGCGAACTTTTACGACCACATGGAAGCGGCGAGCAAAAACAGCTCGGCCGGAGACACTTCTGAAGTCCTGGAGCGCCTTGTCCAGGGCGGGCCGAAGTACTTCCTCAAGGATCACCGCGCGGTTTCCGCTGACGGACAAGAAGTACGCTACCCCGAGCGGACAAAGCGCCTGGATTACGAAGCGGAAGTTGCCATCATCATTGGCAAGCGCGGGCGGAACATCCGCAGTGATGATGCCCTCCCGTACATCTGGGGTTACACCCTGCACAATGACTGGTCTGTCCGAGACAACGTCTCTTTCGGCCCCGACTTCATGCACTCAAAGAATTTTGATACCTCCGCCACCATTGGTCCCTGGATTGTGGTGGGGGAAGAGCTTGACCCCCAGAACATCCCGATCGAGTGCCGTGTCAACGGCGAGATCCGGCAGAGCGGCAACACGAAGTCGATGGTGCACGATTTCGCTGCGTTTATTCAGCATTTGTCGGCGGACACCACACTGTACCCGGGCGATCTTGTCAGCAGCGGCACGCCGAAGGGGACAGCTATCGATTCCAGCCAACAGCAGCCGGACGGATCTCACCCGGAAACACTGTTCGTAAAGCCAGACGATGTTGTGGAAGTGTCGTCAAGCCTCATCGGGACTCTCCGGAACCGGGTCGTCAAGGCGGCCAACTAAATCTTCAGTTGACGCAAAGTGCCGGCACGGGCAGGCAAGCCGACGTGACCCCTACAGATGAAGGAAGACAAGAAATGACCCAGAAGAAACAACATTCGGTCGGCGGCATCCTCTACGACCGACCATTCAAAATCCGCCGGCTCAACCACTTCGGCATCAGCGTGGAGGACACCGCCGCCTCGCTCGCGTACTACACCGAGCTCCTGGGGTTTTATCAGGCGGATGCCCTCGACCTTCAAAAGTACGACCCGGGAGTGTGGCTGGACGGTCTGTCTGACACCAACATCTATTTCCTGCGCCACAACAGCGATCACCACACGTTCGTCCTGATGCCGCGGCCTTGGGTTGAGCACATGGACTCTCCGGCACGTGGCGACCTCACCATCAACCAGATCACCTGGCAGGTAGGGAGCCTCCGTGAAGTTGTCGAGGCCCGCCTGTGGCTCGAGTCGTTGGGCAACAAAATTGAACGGTACGGTCGTGACCCGGGATCCAACTGGCACACATACTTTCCCGATCCCACCGGGCACACCAATGAACTGGAATACGGGATTGAACAGGTCGGCTGGGACGGTCGCAGCAAACCCGAAGTCCTGTGGCCCTGGGCCAACGAGCACCCCTCACTGCCCACCAGCTCGGAGGCAACCGAGCTGGCCGCCGCTGAATCTGACGGAGTTGATCTGACTTCCGGCTACCGCTGGATGGACGAACTGCCCAAGACCTTTGACGTCGGCGGCGTCCTGCTTTCCCGTCCGTTTAAACCCGTTCGCATCGGCCCTGTCAGCATCTTCGTTGAAGACGTGGCCGCTGCTGAGCGGTTCTATACAGAGCGGCTGGGATTGGTCAAAAGCGAAGAGACCACCGTTGAGGGTCACCGGGTCGTGTTCCTGCGCGCCAACACGGAACACCACAGCCTCGGTTTATTTCCCCTGGAGCTCCGCAAGGTGTTGGGGGTCAGCGAACATAGCACCTTGCTGGCCTTCGGCATCCAGCTAGGGTCCTACGAACAGCTCCGAGCAGCGCGAACTTTTCTCGAAGAGCGCGGTGTGAAGATCATTGATCTGCCACAGGAAGTCCACCCGGGCATCGACTACGTCATCCATGCGGTCGATCCGGACGGGCACGTTATGCAGCTGCACTACTACATGGAGCAGATTGGATGGGACGGCCAGGTCAAGCCGGCGGCCCAGCGGCGGACCGTGGACCCAGACAATTGGCCTGAGGCACTGGAGCCGCTATCCGACACATACGGGGGAGAGACGTTCTGGGGACCCCTCGGATAAGCCTTCAAGGCGTCCTTGCGCTGCTGCGCCATCACGGCGCGGCTGAAAACCTGCGGCAGGAAGGTGTGATCTTGGAACACTATCCAGACTGGAAGCGGCTTATCGGAGCAAATGTCGAAGTCCGCCGCCAGCAGCAACTAGTCAGGCATGGCGTCGTAGACGATGCCATGCCGGATTCCTCAATCGTCTGGCTCGCGGCCGACGGCATTAACCGGCGGACGATGTACGAAGCGGCCGACGGCTACTCCGTTTGGGTCGAACCGCAACAGCTGAGTGGCGAAGCCAGCTATCGCATGACTACACTCCAGCTCTACCCGCAGACGCCTTGACACTCGGGTAGCCGTCCACTGCTATCCCGGAGTCAGGAGACTGGGCCTTGTGAGCACAGTCCCCTGACACCGCCCGGATATCAGTCCCAAACTCGCAGGACAGGCTTCCCGGACCGCTTCTAACAGCGGAGGAGGACCCTGAAAATTTCGAAAGACATCCACCTTGGCGGGCCGTCCAAGGTGCCCTTGAAAGGAACGGCATGAGCCGGATAGTAATTAGCGGAGCCTCAGGAGACCTGGGCCGCCGCGTCACGAAGCTTCTATTGAAGAACACACCGCACGAAGACCTCACTCTCGTCACACGCACGCCTGGGAAGCTGTCCGGTCGGGCAGCGCTGGGCATTCGTGTCCTACAGGGGGAATATCAGGACCGCGAATCACTCGACGCAGCGTACCTCGGCGCTGACACGCTGTTTCTCATCAGCGGGCTCAACCTCGGACGCAGAATCACCGAGCACCGCAATGCCATCGCCGCTGCACAGCGGGCCGGTATCCGCCACATTGTCTACACCTCGGTGAGCGGTGTCCAACCCAATAATCCAGCGATGTCGGCCAAGGACCACTACCAAACTGAACTAGACCTGCGCGCATCCGGCTTGAAATTCACTTTTCTCCGCAACGCGCTGTACTCGGAAATTGTCAGCAGCATCCAAATCGCACCGGCAGCTGCATCCGGACGGTTGGAAATGGCCACCGGCACCGGCAGCCTCGCTCCCGCAGCAAAGGCAGATGTGGCAAGGGCAGCGGCCGCCGTACTTCAGGACCCCCAGGAACATGAAGGAGCTGTCTATGAAATCACGGGGCCCCAGCTGCTGAACTACGAAGACATTGCCCGTATCGGAGCAGAAATCTACGACACTCCGATCGCATATACGCCCGTTACCCCGGAAGAGCGACAGGCATTTTTCGACTCCATAGGGATGCCCCGAACCTACGATCCGAACATGCCCCTAAATCCAGACGGTCACCTGTGGGCCAGCGACGAACTCGTAACAGCAGACATGGCAGTTGCCCAGGGATATCAGGCCGTCCTGTCCCACCACGTGAAGCAGATTACAGGACAGGAGCCTGAGACCCTGCGGTCAGTCATGGAGCGCGTGAAGTCAACGCGCTACGACCTCATCGAAGAACCGGTCTAAGCGCGATTTCCCGCTAGTACCCCAATAACCAGGGCGGGATCGACAACAACAGGCTACGCGCCAGGCCGACCGCTCAAAATACAGAAAGAAGTTTCATCATGGGAGACACCAACGCAACGCAGGGCGTAGCCGTCAACGACGTGCCGGCATACCCGGACGTTCCAACCTATCTGAATGTCCTCGGGAGCCTGCACATCTGGGAAGGAGACGGGTGGAAGGCTGAATCGCTGTCATGGAAAAAGGGCGCCTACATTGCCTCCAACCTCAGCGGCCTCCCCGAAATCACCTTCAGTGGCCCCCACGCCCAGGAGTTCCTTTCACGACTCAGCATCAACAACGTGTACAAGTGGCCGATCGGCACCTCAAAGCACCTTGTTATGCTCGATAAGAACGGATGCATCGCCAATCACGCCCTCACAGTCCGGGACAGCGAGGAGTCCTTCCGCCAATTCGCTTCCATGCCCTGGCCCATGTTCAAGGCTCCTGATCTGGGTATCGACGTCGATATCAGCCTCAGGAACATCTTCCTGTTCCAAGTTGCCGGCCCCACGTCGCTGCAGGTTCTGGAACAGCTTCTGGGCGACCAGGTACGAAGCCTCAACTTTCTGGACGTCAAAAAAGTCAGTGTCCCAGGCATAGATGCGGCCGGGGAAATCGAGCTGTCTAGAATCGGAATGTCCGGCACCCTTGCCTATGAATTGAGGGGCCCACTCGAGCACGGCCCGGCCATCTTCGACGCCGTCTACCAAGCGGGTAAGGATTTCGGACTCAAGCGCCTTGGCTGGCGGACCTACGTCGTCAACCACACAGAAGGAGGGTTCCCACAGCAAGGGTGCACCTTCTTACCGGCCGCCTACGCGGATCCCGCATTTATCGCCCACCCAGTATTCGGTGCCGGAACACCAGTTTCAAATACCCCCGGAGGCCTGCCAGGCAGCCTCAGTCCCTCGGATATGAGGGCGCGGCTGAGGACTCCATATGAAGTGAACTGGGGCTGGATGGCCAAGTTCGATCACGATTTCATCGGCCGTGAAGCCTTGGAGACCGAAGCGGCGAATCCCCACCGCAAAACCGTAGTGCTCAAGTGGAACAAAGAAGATATCCTCGATGTTTTCGCCTCCCAATTTGAGGCCGGGGAAGAGTACAAACACTTCGAGTTCCCAACAACACCCCAGTCCCCCGCAGGGGGGCACGCTGACCTCGTCACCAAAGACGGTAAGCCGGTGGGAGTCTCATCCCTGGCCGTCTATTCGTACTACTACCGCGAAATGATCTCGCACACCACTCTGGACCTGGACCAGGCACACATCGGCAATGAAGTCATCGTGCACTGGGGTGATTATGGGTCCCGGATCAAAGCAGTCCGTGCAACGGTCGAACGCTTCCCATACCTCGACCTGCCTACCAACAAGGACTACGACATCGACGCGATTCCGGCCGGCGTCCCCGTCCCATGAACAGGCCAATGAACCCCGGCTTCCAGACGACAAACCCTAGCAATTACCTGCTGCACAGAAGGTAGAAGCAAAACAATGACAACCTTGCCCATCAGTCGCCAGCCCGAGACCCGATCAACGTCTGACGCAACTTTCATGAAAAAGGAGACGATTGGACGCCTCCTGATACAGTGCCCCGATCGACCTGGAATAGTCAGCGCCGTCAGCAGTATCCTGTCGGACTTCGGGGCGAACATCGTCTCACTGGACCAGCATTCCACCGACCCGACCGGCGGGGTGTTCTTCCAACGCACCGAGTTCCACCTGGAGCATTTCAACGCTAAGCGGGCTGAGCTGGAAGAAAAGATACGAGCGAAAATTGAGACTCCGTACGGCGCGCAGTGGCAGCTGGCTAGCGCCGCACACCGAAAACGCGTCGCGATTTTCGTGTCCAAGACCGACCATTGCCTCCTTGACCTGCTGTGGAAGCAACGACGAGGTGAACTCCAGATTGACATTGCGATGGTTGTGTCAAACCACTCAGACCTTGCCGAGGACGTTCGCTACTTCGGGATCCCTTTCGTTCACGTCCCTTCGAACCCCCAGGACAAGAGCGCCATGGAGCGGACGCAACTGGATCTACTTCGCGGAAACGTCGACCTCATAGTACTCGCCCGGTACATGCAGATCATCTCCGACAACTTTCTACAAGAAGTCGGCGTCCCAATGATCAACATTCATCACTCCTTCCTTCCAGCCTTCATCGGCGCCGGACCCTACCAGAAGGCGAAAGACCGCGGGGTGAAAATGATCGGCGCAACTGCGCACTACGTCACGGCTGATCTCGACGAAGGACCCATCATCGAGCAGGACGCCATCCGTGTTGACCATGCAGATTCCGCTCAAGAGCTGATGCGGAAGGGCGCTGACGTCGAACGGCGTGTGCTTACCAGAGCCGTAGCCTGGCACTGCGACGACCGCATACTCCGGCACGGTAACGACACCGTGGTCTTCTGATCCCGGTCGGTCTTCATGCGGACAGAACGAACAACATCCACGCCAATCGAGTGACTGAGCCCCCCGGGGAGTGTGCCGGMAAATCACTTTGCCGGCACACTCCCCGGGGCAAAGTTACTGGAACCAAAGCCAAGGTGGCCTTGGGCGCGGGAACGGCTTGGTAATCAACGCTTCCTGCCTACCATGCCCACTTAATCCCCTAGACGAGTGGGGAGCACTCCAGAGATGGGCGCGGCACCCATCGTCCATGGGAGTAACTACGAGGCCAAAATGATCTATGAACACGTTGAATTTCAGGTCGGCCATGAAATCTCAGGGCATGCGGATGCTTTCTTTATGGCGACTAGACACTTGTTGCGGGCCTCTGCCAAATGCCAAACGGCAGAACTCTTTCAAAGTGTAGATAACCCCGGGAGATATCTGATCCGTTTAGGCTGGGAGAGGGCGGAGGATCGCCCTGAAGCGCTTCCAAGCCATCTACCAGCGAGGGTGTTCCCCGGGATAATGACCACCCATCGCATGCCACCGGCGGTGCCGTTAGTCCCGGGAGCAGATCAGCGAGAGGCCGTAAAGTCAGGCAAAGACGCCATCCACGCAAAGCAGGCAGCGAATGGCGAGGGAACGTGGGCCGCCCCGGCTCTGTCTCGAGTTCGAGAGGTTCTGAGCTCCCTGGGTGAAGGCCATCTGAATCCAACAGAAGCCGAGAACTTCAGATATTTTTGTCGCCAACTCGCCCGATACGAATCTACCCGCAGCAATCCCATCGTGAGCGTCGTGGACCATGTAGGCAATTATTGGCGCAACTGGCTTTTGATGATAACTCGCACAGGTCCTTACCGTCCTTCTACACTGCGGAAATTGCTAGCCGCTCTGGATCCGTCCCATCCCATCTCACAACGCATGCTGACTCTCAACCTCAGAATGCTAGAGCGAGACGGCCTTATAGCACGCGATGTTATCAACGACGAACGCAGGCACGTGGAGTACTCCTTGACCGCCCTTGGACACGGTCTTTCTGACCAGCTCCTGTCACTGATCAATTGGGTGGACCAACATGCCGATGAAATTGAGGCTTCCAATGCCGCATTCACGGAATAACCTGTCACAGGTTTGAGCTTCTGCGTGACCTCGTACGCGATTTAGTTTGCCCAGATCCGGCAGTTCGCAGAGTGAGGAATTTTACGCGATAAGGGCGAGCGGACGACACGTGCGGAACGGGCTGCCTAGCTGGTTCTGCGCGCCCTCCGGGGTGCCCCGAAAGCCCCACTTGCCGTGACTACGGGATTAGCCGGGAGATCACCTATCAGTACCTGCGCACGCTTACTTCTAGTCCCGTGCTTTAAAACGCCGATAAGGGACCTCCCGTCAACCGACGGCCCGCGGACTATTGGACATCGACGGCGATGGCAGAGGAACGGCTCACTCCAGGTTGGCCTGGCGCGGCGTGAGGGCCTTTTCCGTCCTTCGTTGGCGCCGCACTGCTTGGCCAGAGCGATGCTTTCCCGCTGGCGTTCCCTGATGAGCGAGCTTTCGAATTCAGGGAAGGTGCCCACGCCGGAGAGCATGAGGTTGGCCATGGGGAGTCCGGAAAATTGGTTACCGGGAGATCGTGCCGCCGCATCGGGCTGCTGGTACGGGCCTCACGGGATGGGGTATTCGGCGGGTGGGCCGGCGTTACCGGCACTCCAGCCCGGAGAGGGAGCCTGGGCCATAGCGAGCGTTTCCGGGTACGCCGTGGGCCGGTCCCCCGGCTAGATACACGGTGCTACCGGGGGTGTTGTAGCGCGATCAGGAGGAACGGTCAGCCGTCCCGAGCTTCGGGGCAGGGGATTCAGAGGTCCGTACGACGATTTTGCGATGCGGTAACCCCTGACCGGACCCTCCACGTAGGCTAGGCCGGTCTTGGAGCAAACTTCGGTCAACCGGAGAACCTGTCTTCCCTCATGGCGGCCGCGGCAGCCAGGACGCCCTTGGCCCGCACGTCTTTGATGGCCTCGATGGGTGAGATCTCGTCCAGCCAGGGGATTGGCACCGACAAACCACAGCCGCGCTACATGCGATGGGCCAGCTGGAGCCGGGCCTGCGCTTCGGGACGGGGCGCCGGGCCGTCAGTTCGGGCCCATCGGGAGCTGATTTTGGGATCCTTGCTGCCCGCCAACGTCGCCACTAGCGTCGATCCGAGCGCGATGTTGAGCTGCCGTAGGCTAAGCCTCCAGCCGTTATAGCCGCCTGCACGAAGGTCCCGCGAGTCCTTTCAACTCATGCTGTTGGTCTGCAACTGAGGCTCCTGCGCGTCTGGCTCGATTCGTCTTTCCTGGACCACCCCACACAAAACACCTTCCTCGACTTCTACCGTGTACTTGTCCGGGAAGACTCGGGTGACGAGAATACCCTGCCTGCGTTCTAGGGCTGCTGGAATCAACTGCTGTACTGCCTGATCCAGGAGCCGATCCAGATCCTGTGGATCATCGACAAGGATGTCTAAGCGGAATTCGGAGTGGGTTGGGGCTAAGGGGTGAAGCATTTGTGACCTTTCGAAGACTGGATACTCATGATGATTCCTTGGGAACTATGCGTCTGCTCTTATCGGATGTAAGGGCGTGTCTACGCGTTGAAGCGCCAAAAATGATCTGCCTGCAATTGGGCCGGTCACCGTTCGTTGCGGTTCGTGCGTTGGTGCGGGAATGGGGGAGATGTCCTTATTGGACACTCTCATCAATTCCGTAAGTGCAGGGACATCGTGATCCGAACACCTGGAGCCGAAGACGACACAGGAGCTCTGGTTCCCAAAGTCCGGTCGCTTCTTAGTGAGGGTGAGCTCAAACCTTCAACACAATGCTGACTCGTTCGTTCGTCCGAGCGGGGCGCATGTGGGTTGTCTCTGGGAGGTTCGCAGTGTCTGGTTGCTGGGTTCGTCAAGGTATTCCTCTGCTGCCTCACACTAGTGGAGACTGGAAATTAGAGGATGCACTGAACGACACTGCCTTCTGTGCAGAGAAGTAATCTACGCCCACCACCAGCCGCCAAATGAATCCAGAGAACTTCGCCATCCTCTGTCACTGTGTCGACCCAGCCAGACAACTCCCCACCGTCTTTTGGAAGGAAACGGATTTTGTCACCTGCAGCCAGCATCGTCCAGTCTTGAACATCGTCAGCCTCTCTCGACGGTTCAAACTCCAACTGGTGCTTCTCTACCGGGGCGTGCATAGGGAACGCTAGCAAGGTTCGACGATGGGCCATGGTTTTCCTTAGGATGCACCTGCCGCCGATTTGGACGACAGGAATAATAAGTCCCTATTTATGACTGACAGGTGCTGGGCGGTGGTCATCGGCCACGCGTTGCTCCCAATAACCGGGCCTACTCACCCTGAAAGAATTTGCCTTCAGGGTGAGTAGGCATGTCAATGAGCGTAGGGGTCGTTGATGCCGATGTATTGGGTGGTGGTGTATTCGGCGATGCCTTCGGAGCCGCCTTCGCGGCCGAGGCCGGATTGTTTGACGCCGCCGAAGGGTGCGGCGGCGTTGGAGATGACGCCGGCGTTGAAGCCGACCATGCCGAATTCGATCTGTTCGGCCACGCGCAGGAGTTTGTTGAAGTCTTGGCTGTAGAGGTAGGACGCGAGGCCGTATTCGCTGGCGTTGGCGAGCCGGATCGCGTCTTCTTCGGTTGTGAAGGTGGTGATGGGGGCGACGGGGCCGAAGATTTCCTGGTGGAGGATCTCGGCATCATTCGGGACACCACCGAGGACGGTGGGCGGGTAGAAGTAGCCGGGCCCGTCCACGGGGGCGCCGCCGGTGATGGCGGTGGCCCCGGCATCGACCGCGGCGGCCACGAGGGCGTGCACGTCATCGCGGGCACCCGCGTCGATGAGCGGGCCGACCTGGGTGGCGGGGTCGGTGCCACGGCCGGTGGTGAGGGCGGCCATGGCGGTTGCGAATTTGCGGGTGAATTCCTGGGCCACGGATTCCTGGACGAGGAACCGATTCGCGGCGGTGCAGGCCTCGCCCATGTTCCGCATCTTCGCGGCCATGGCGCCGTCGACGGCGGCATCGAGGTCTGCGTCCTCGAAGACGATAAAGGGTGCGTTCCCGCCGAGCTCCATGGAGGTCCGCAGGACGTTCTGGGCGGCGTCGGCCATGAGCCGTTTGCCCACCGGGGTGGAACCGGTGAAGGAGACCTTCCGGAGCCGGGAATCCTTCAGCAGCGGCCCGGAGATCCCGGAGGCGGAGGCGGAGGCGACGACGTTGAGGACCCCGGCGGGCAGGCCGGCGTCGAGCATGGTTTGCGCGAAGTACTGCGCGGTCAGCGGCGTGAGTTTGGCGGGTTTCAGGACCATGGTGCAGCCTGCCGCGACGGCGGGGGCGACCTTGCGGGTGGCCATCGCCAGCGGGAAATTCCAGGGGGTGATGAACAGGCACGGACCGACCGGTTTGTGCTGGACCAGGATCTTGTTTTTGCCCTCGGGGGTGGTGAGGTAGCGGCCGTAGTCACGGACGGTTTCCTCGGAGAACCAACGCAGGAACTCCGCACCATAGGCCACCTCGCCACGGGCCTCGGCCAGCGGCTTGCCCATCTCCAGCGTCATCAGCAGCGCGAAGTCCTCGACCCGTTCGGTCACCAAATCGAAAGCACGGCGCAGGATCTCCGCCCGCACCCGCGGCGCGGTCCGCGCCCAGGACGCCTGCGCGGCATCCGCCGCGTCCAACGCCGCGACCGCGTCCGCGCTCGTGGCGGAGGCGAGGGTGGCGAGCACCTCCCCGGTGGCGGGGTCGTGCACGTCGAAGGTGCCGCCGTCGGACGCGTTCCGCCACTGCCCGCCAATGAGCAGACCGGTCGGAACGGAGGCCAGGAGCGCGGCTTCACGTTCCGGCGAGATGGCAGGGGAAAGTACGGGGGCAACAGTCATGGTGTTCCTCAGGAAAGTTTGGGGTATCGTCAGGCGGTTTCGACAGGCTCAACCACCGGGGCGGGGTTTGTCAGTAGCTGGCTTTGGTTTCGGCCGGTTCTACTGCAGGGATGAACGCTGCGGCGAGGGCTTCTGAGCCGCGGGCAAGGATGGCGACGTCGGCTCCCACCAGGATGAAGTTGGCGCCGCCGTCCAGGTAGTGGCGGGCAGTGTCGGGGTTGAAAGCGTTCACCCCGGCCGGCTTCCCGGCCGCCGCCGCAGCCCTAAGGCAGTGCTCGACGGCGGCGCGAACCTCCGGGTGTTCCTGCTGGCCCAGCAAGCCCATGGAAGCGGCAAGGTCCGAGGGGCCCAGGAAAATGGCGTCCACGCCGTCCACCTTCAGGATGTCTTCCACGGCCTCCACTGCAGTGGTCGATTCGATCTGGACGGTGACGCTGATGGTCTCCGACGCCCGGGCGAGGTAATCCGGGACCCGGTTCCAGCGGGCGGCGCGGGCGAGGGCAGAGCCCACGCCGCGCACGCCCTGGGGCGGATACCGGGTGGCGGCCACGGCGGCTTCCGCCTCCGCCACGGAATTGACCATTGGAACCAGCAGGTTCTGCACCCCCAGGTCCAGGTACTGCTTGATCACCACGGTGTCATTGACCGGCGGGCGGACCAGGGTGTGGACCGGGTAACCGTGGATAGCCTGGAGCTGGGCGAGGATGGATTCGAGCCCGTTGGGGCTGTGCTCGGCGTCGATCAGCAGCCAGTCCAAGCCGGACCCGGCGCACAGTTCCGCGATCAGCGGGCTGCCGGAGCACACCCACATCCCGGCAAGAGGCCGGCCTGCCGCAGTGAGGGCGTCGCGGAAGGTGGTGTCCGGTTCTACTCGAAGCGGCATGTGATGCTCCCCAGGGGTCCGTAGTCTGCGTGCACGGTGTCGCCCTTGTAGACCCACATCGGGCGGGTGAAGGAGCCGGCGAGGATGATGTCTCCGGCCTTCATCGAATCCCCGTGGGCTGCGATCTTGTTGGCGAGCCAGTGGACGCCGTTGGCGGGGTGGTCCAGGACGCCCGCGGCCACGCCGGTCTCCTCGACTGTCTGGTTTTTGTAGAGGATCGCGGAGACCCAGCGGAGGTCCACGGCGTCGGGTTTGACCGGGTTGCCGCCGATCACCATGGCGCCCATTGCGGCGTTGTCCGCGATGGTATCCACGATGGTCCGGCCCTCCATTTCGATCCTGGAGTCCAGGATCTCAAGGGCCGGAACCACGTAGTCGGTGGCGTTCAGGACATCGAAGATGGTGCAGCCGGGGCCTTTGAGCGCGTCCTTGAGGACGAACGCGAGCTCCACCTCCACCCGCGGATGGGTGTACTTGTCCCATGCCACCGAGCAGCCTGTCTCCAGCACCATGTCATCGAAGATCGCGCCGTAGTCCGGTTCGGTGATGCCGGTGGCGGCCTGCATCGCCCGGGACGTGAGACCGATCTTGCGCCCCACCAAAGTCCGCCCGGCTTCCTCGTTCCTGCGGCGCCACAGCTGCTGGACGGCGTAGGAGTCCTCCACGGTCATGTCCGGGTAGCGGGCCGTCAGCCGGGGGATCGGCTTGCGGTTCCGGCCGGCCTCCACCAGTTCGTCCGCGATCGTCTCAATCGTCGTCGGGTCAAGCATGCTAGAGCTGCGCTCCCAGTTTGAAGCCTGTCCGGTCCCCTTCAGGGGAGCCGTCCTTGCGGGTGTAGGAGAAGCCGTCGGCGCCCACGGTCACGGCCATTTCGCTCTTTTCCTCGCGGATGATGACCGGCTGGGGGTTGCCGTCGAGGTCCAGGACCAGGGAGGCCTCGGTGTACCAGGACGGGACCACGGGGTTGCCCCACCAGTCGCGGCGCTGGTTGTCGTGCACGTCCCAGGTGATGGTGGGGTTGTCCGGGTCGCCGGTGTAGTAGTCCTGGGTGTAGATCTCGATGCGGTGGCCGTCCGGATCCAGGATGTAGAGGTAGAAGGCGTTGGAGACGCCGTGCCGGCCGGGGCCGCGTTCGATCCGGTCGCTGATGCGCAGGGCGCCCATCTTGTCGCAGATCTGGATGATGTTGTGCTTTTCGTGGGTGGCGAATGCAACGTGGTGCATGCGCGGGCCGTTGCCGCCGGTCAGGGCGGTGTCGTGGACGGTCTGCTTGCGGTGCATCCACGCGGCGTAGGTGACGCCGTCGGAATCCTGGATGTCCTCGGAGACGCGGAAGCCGAGGTCCTCGAGGTATTTGCGGCCGCGGGGGACGTCCGGGGTGACCTGGTTGAAGTGGTCCAGGCGCACCAGTTCGCCGGCGGAGTAGAGGTCGTAACGCTGGGTGAGGCGTTCGACGTGCTCCACGTCGTAGAAGAACTCGTAGGGGAAGCCCAGCGGGTCCTCAACGCGGACGGAGTCGCCGATTCCCTTGGTGAAGCCCTCTTTACGGCGTTCGGTGCGGCAGCCCAGTTCCTTGTAGTACGCCTCGGCGGCATCCACTTCGGCAGGAGACTTCACCCGGTAAGCGAATGCGGCGACGGCGGCGATGGGTCCCTTGCGGAGCACCAGGTTGTGGTGGATGAACTCCTCGAGGGAGCGCAGGTAGATGTTGTTCTCGTCTTCCTCGGTGACGTGCAGGCCCAGGAGGTCAACGTAGAACGCGCGGGACTTGGCGAGGTCGGTGACCACGATCTCCATGTAGGCGCAGCGGACGATGTCCGGAGCAGGGACGGTGGGGGTGGGAACGAAGTTGGTCATGGTGTGCTCTCTTCTTTGAAAGTTTGGGGAGGGGCTAGCTGTCGCTGGTTGCTGCAGCGTCTTCGACGTTGCCGAACTTGGGGGAGTGGGCCTCGTTGAGGGTGATCTGTACCGACTGCTGCGTAGTGTAGAAGTCGACTGAGCGGTAGCCGCCCTCGCGGCCGAGGCCTGAGGCTTTCACGCCGCCGAACGGGGTGCGGAGGTCGCGCACGTTGTTCGAGTTCAGCCACACCATGCCGGCTTCGATGGCGTGTGCGAAGTTGTGGGCTCGCTTCAGGTTCGTGGTCCAGACGTAGGCGGCGAGGCCGTACTTGGTGTTGTTGGCGAGTGCGAGGGCTTCTTCGTCGGTGTCGAAGGGGGTGATGGCCACAACCGGGCCGAAGATTTCCTCCTGGAAGATCCGGGCGTCGGGCGCCACGTCGGCGAACACGGTCGGTGCAACGTAGTTGCCTGTGGGGAAGCCTTCGGCACGACCGCCGCCGGCGAGGAGCCGGCCCTCGGTCTTGCCGATCTCGATGTAGCTCATGACCTTGTCGAAGTGATTCGGGTGCACGAGCGAGCCGACCTCGGTTGCGGGATCGCTCGGGAGGCCCACCTTGATGTTCTTCGCGCGCCCGGCGAAGCGGGCCACGAAGTCGTCGTAGATGTCGCGCTGGACGAGCACGCGGGACCCGGCGGTGCAACGCTCACCGTTCAGGCTGAAGACACCAAAGACAGTGGCGTCGAGGGCGGCTTCGATGTCGGCGTCGGCGAAGACGATGGCGGGGCTCTTGCCGCCGAGCTCGAGCGAGAGGCTCTTGAACTGGGGGGCGGCTGCGGTTGAGATGGTGGCACCGGTCGAACTGTCGCCGGTGAAGGACACGATTGGCACGTCAGGGTGCTTGACAAGGTAGTCGCCCGCGACGCCGCCGGATCCGAAGATCAGGTTGAAGACTCCGTCGGGCAGGCCTGCCTCACGGAAGATCTCGGGCCACAGCACGGCGGAGAGCGGGGTGTAGCTGGCGGGCTTCATGACGACGGTGTTGCCGGTCGCGATTGCCGGGGCGAGCTTCCACGACTCCTGCATGAAGGGGACGTTCCACGGTGTGATGAGGGCGGCAACGCCGATCGGCTTGCGGTTCACGTAGTTGATCTGCCGGCCGGGTACCTTAAAGGCGTTGTCCTCCTGCCCGACGATGAGGTCGGCGAAGAAGCGGAAGTTCTCGGCGGCGCGGCGGGCCTGGCCCTTGGCCTGGGTGATGGGCAGGCCGGAGTCGTAGCTCTCGAGAAGGGCGAGTTCGTCGTCGCGCGCTTCGACGATGTCGGCGATCTTGTGCAGCACCCGGGCACGTTCGCGGGGCAGCATCTTCGGCCACGGACCGTTGGTGAATGCTTCGCGGGCGGCGGCGACAGCGAGGTCGACGTCTTCCGGCTGGGCTGACGCGACTGTCGCGTAGTTCTCGTTGGAGACCGGATCCTGCACGTCAAAGGTCTTGCCGCCGATCGAGTCAACAAACTTACCGTCGATGAAGTGCTGGAGATGCGTGGGCAGATTTTCCGGAATGTGGTGCTGGGTGGTTTCTACTGAGGTCGTCATCGTTGAGGTCCTAACTGTGATCTGGGTGCTAGTTGGATTGGGCGAGGTAGGCGTCCAGGGTGGCGGAACGGTGGAGCCGGGCAGCTTTTTCGATGGTGCCGGTGTCGGCACCGGATTCGATGAGCTGAAGCAGCGCTTCGTGTTCGTCCACGGAATCGTGGGCGCGGCCGGGGACGAAGCGGAACGTCGAGGATCGCAGCGAGGCCAGCCGGTTCCAGCCCCGGTGGACCAGGTCCAGGATGTGCGGGTTGGGGCAGTGTTCAAAGAGGACGCTGTGGAAGTCCTGGTTGAGCTGCGTGAAGCGGACGGGGTCGAAGTGCTGCAGGCATTCGCGCATTTCCTCGTTCACGGCGCGGGCGCGGGCTACATCCGCCTCGCCGATCAGTGGAGCGGAGAGCGCGGTGGCGGCGCCTTCCACGATGCTGAGGGTCTGCATTGTGTAGAGGTATTCGGTGGGGTCGATCCCGGCCACGGTGGCGCCGACGTTCCGCTCGAACTTCACCAGCCCTTCGGCTTCGAGCCGGCGGATGGCCTCCCGGACCGGGACCACACTGAAGCCCAGGTCCTTGGCGATGACCGCCAGGACCAGCCGGTAGCCGGGGCTGTAGGTGCCTCCCACAATCCGGGCTTTCACCGCTTCGTAGGCCTGTTGGGACTTGCTGCCGGCAGGCACTGCTGTTCCAGTCACTGCAGTCTCAGTCATTGGCATGGCCTGCTTCCCATTCCTTGTACCGGCCCTGCCACTCGGCGTTCATGGGGTAGAGACCGTCGACGCTGTTGCCCTGCTGGACCATTTCGAAGATGAAGGTTTCTTCCTTTTCCTGCTGGATGCAGTCCTCCACCAGTTCATCGGCGATGGCCGGCGGGATCACCAGGATGCCGTCGGAGTCGGCCACGATGATGTCGCCGGGCTGAACCGTTGCACCGCCGCAGGCGATGGTGATGTCCGTGTCCCACGGGATGTGGCGGCGGCCCAGCACTGCGGGGTGGGGGTTGGCAAAGTACGTGGGCATCTCCAGGCCGGCCACGGCAGAGTAGTCGCGGACGCCGCCGTCGGTGATGATGGCAGCCGCCCCACGGACCTGGGCGCGGAGGGCCAGGATGTCACCCACCGTCCCTGTGCCCTTCTCGCCGCGGGCCTCCATCACCAGGATTTCGCCTTCGTTGACGGAATCGATGGCGCGTTTCTGGGCGTTGAAGCCGCCGCCGTAGGTTTTGAAGAGGTCCTCCCGGTTGGGGACGTAGCGGAGGGTCCGGGCCAGGCCCACAACGCGCCGGTCGGGGCGGGTTGCCTGCAGGCCGTCGATGCTGACGTTGTTGAGGCCGCGTTTGCGCAGCTGGGAGGACAGGGTGGCGGTGGCGACGCTTTCCAGCTTGGCCTTCAGTTCGGGGGAGAGGACGGGCCCGACGGCGGCCGCTTCCGCGGGTGCCAAACCCGCCGCTTCGCGTGAACCGTAGGCCTCTTCGCGCTGCAGGTCATCAACCTTGGGTGCGGCACCAAAGTCAGCGAACGCCGTCGTGCCTTCCTCCACCGCTGTGCGCAGGCGCCCGGTGGTGAGGCGGCCGTCAGCAGTGCTGACCTCGACTTCGAGCACGTCGCCGGGCTTGGCTACGGAGGCGCCGGCCGGGGTGCCGGTGAGGATGATGTCCCCTTCTTCGAGGGTGAGCAGCTGGGACAGGTCCGCCACCAGCCGCGCGAAGGGGAAGAGCAGGTCCTCGGTGGTGTCGTCCTGGACGAGTTCGCCGTTGTGCCAGGTGCGGATGCGCAGGTTCGCGGGGTCCACGGCATCCGCCGGGATCAGAGCCGGGCCCACCGGGGTGAAACCGTCACCGCCCTTGGACCGGAGGTTGGAGCCCTTGTCCGCGTACCGGAGGTCATAGACGCCCAGGTCGTTGCTGGCGGTCACCGCGGCAACATGGCTCCAGGCGTCCTCGATGCCGACGCGACGGGCGGCCTTGCCGATAACCAGGGCGATCTCGCCCTCGTAGCCGAGCAGTTCGCAGCCCGCCGGGCGTTCCACCACGGAGGGGGAATCCGCCGAGCCGAGCGCCAGGGAGGACGAGGGCTTCAGGAAGTAGGACGGCTGTGCCGGCGTGCGTCCCCGCTGGGCTGCCCGGCTGGGGTAGTTGATGTGCACTGCGATCACCTTGCGTGCCGCTGCCAGGATGTCCCCGTTGACCTGCTCCAAAACCGTCTCCTCATCAAGTACGAAATCGTATACGAATTACTATGCGGCGTATCCGAGTATTGGTCAAGCCGACATCTTGGCCCCGCTGCGCGAATGCTCTTGGCGTCCGCTCCACACATGCCGTACTGTTTCTGGCTATTAGTCGTTTCGAATATAGAAACACCAGTTCTAATATAGAACACGGGAGCAGATCAGCCATCCCACAGTGAAGTGAGGAAACCCTATGCAGTTCCACCACCACGGTTACGTATCCGGGGACCCGCGGGTCCAGCCCGCAGCAGGGGTCGGCATTGACCGCCCCGATGAGCTCCCGGAGGAAGTTGACGTGCTGATCGTCGGCACCGGGCCTGCCGGGATGCTCGCGGCCGCACAGCTGTCGCAGTTCCCGAGTGTGACCACCAGGATTGTGGAGCGTCGGCCGGGACGGCTTGCCATCGGCCAGGCCGACGGCATCCAGGCCCGCAGCGTGGAGACTTTCCAAGCCTTTGGCTTCGCCGAGCGGATCATCGCCGAGGCGTACGCTATCACCGAGATGGCGTTCTGGAAGCCCGACGTTGCTGACCCCTCACGCATCGTTCGGACAGCACGCACGCCGGACGATCCAGCAGGGATCAGCGAATTTCCGCACCTCATCGTGAACCAGGCCCGCGTGCTGGACTACTTCGCTGAGTACATGGCCAACTCACCCACCCGGATGAAGCCCGATTACGGCTACGAGTACCGCAACCTGAAAGTTAACGACGAGGGGGAGTATCCCGTCGTGGTAACCCTTTTCTACACCGCCGGGCCAAAGGAAGGGCAGGAGCGCACTGTCAGGGCGAAATACGTCGTCGGCGCAGACGGTGCCCGAAGCAAGGTTCGCGAGTCCATCGGCTGCGCCCTTTCCGGTGACCAAGCCAACCACGCCTGGGGTGTCATGGATGCACTCGCTGTCACCGACTTCCCCGATATCCGCACCAAGTGCGCCATCCAGTCCGGCTCGGGCGGCAGTATCCTCCTGATCCCGCGCGAAGGCGGCCACCTCTTCCGGATGTACGTTGACCTCGGCGAAGTGGACCCGAACGACAACGGTGCGGTGCGCAACACCACCGTCGAAGAAATTATTCAGAAGGCGAACGAGATCCTTCACCCCTACACCCTGGACGTGCGGAACGTCGCCTGGCACAGCGTGTACGAGGTGGGGCACCGCCTCACGGACCGGTTCGACGACGTCCTTCCGGAGGATCGCGGCACGCGGACCCCGCGCGTGTTCATTACCGGGGATGCCTGCCACACGCACAGCGCAAAAGCCGGCCAGGGCATGAACGTCTCCATGCAGGATGGCTTCAACATCGCGTGGAAGCTGGGGCACGTGCTTGAGGGCCGCAGCCCGGAGGCCTTGCTCTCCACCTACTCGGAAGAGCGGCAGGTGGTGGCGAAGAACCTCATCGACTTCGACAAAGAGTGGTCCACCATGATGGCGAAGAAACCCGAGGAATTTGCGGACCCCACCGAGCTTGAAGACTTCTACGTCAGCACGGCCGAGTTTCCCGCCGGATTCATGACCGAGTATGCGCCGTCCCTGCTGGTGGCCCCCGCCGATTACCAGGACCTGGCCACGGGTTTCCCTGTGGGCAAGCGGTTCAAGTCAGCGCCTGTTGTGCGCGTGGGCGATACCAACCCGATCCACCTTGGCCACCACGCCACGGCCGACGGCCGCTGGCGCATCTACGTGTTCGCCGACGCCGCCCGGCCTGAAACCGGTTCAGCTGCGGACAAGCTCGCCGAGTGGCTCGCGAACTCGCCGGAATCACCGCTGGCCGCAACGCCGTCGGGCCTTGATCCGGACGCGTGGTTCGATGTAAAGGTGATCTACCAGCAGGCACACGCAGACCTGGACATCGGGACGGTTCCGGCCATGTTCAAGCCGCAGGTGGGACCGTTCAAGCTCACCGACTATGAAAAGGTGTACGCCACCGATCCCACAGCGGATATTTTCGAGCTGCGCGGCCTAAGTCGTGACGGTGTGGTGGTGGTGGTGAGGCCCGACCAGTACGTGGCCCACGTCCTGCCACTGACCGCGACGGCTGAGCTCGGGGCGTTCTTTGCCCGCCTGTTGAAACCGCGTCAGGTGGCGCTGGCCGCGGCCCGATAGCCGATGCACGTGTGGTGGGAGAACTCTCTTCCTCTAAGGCCTTAGTCAAGGCGTAAGAACGCGCAAATTCAATACCCAAAGTGATCGTTGCCGGCCAGGATGTTTTTCATAGGGTCGGGTATCCGGGGCCCTAACCCAATACGCCTCAGCAGGGTCCCTCACCGCCCCGCTATGTGGGGATGCTGTTACGGCGTAATCCGTTCCCATGCATCACACCGTACCGCCGGTCGTGTTTGCGCCGGTCGCGGAATTCACACGTACCGTCCAGATACACGAAGGAAGCACATATGAACTCGACGAACACAGCAGACCATGTCGCGATCCAAGGTCTTGAAGCCAAGCGTTATGACGCCGTCCTAAACCAGGATTTCGAAGCCTTCGAGCGACTCTGCCATCCACAACTTGTCTACGGACACACTGGTGGAAACCGTGATTCTCTGGCGACCTATCTTACTAAACTCCGCAAGGGATCTTTGCGGTACCACCGCATTGACCATCCCGTGGAAAACATAGTGGTTATAGAAAACATCGCGCTGGTCACCGGACGGATGAACGCCGACGTCACTGTGAACGGCATAAAAAAGGTTCTGAACAACACGGCCCTCGCGGTATGGATTAAGACGGCGGGGCAGTGGAAGTTCCTCGCCTATCAACCCACGCCGCAGCCGGTCTCAAGCCAGGACACCTAATGTGCCGTGCGGTATTGGCGCAGAAAGCCCATTGCGGACAGCCGCTACGGCATCTGCGTCTAAAGTAAAGATGTTTCGCGGCTTTTACGTCTTTGAGGATGAAAACGAGGGGCGCCGATTGTAGAGCTCGGTCTTTAGGCTGGACTGAAGGATTCCTGCGTGCCGTTGTCCCAGCACACCCGGTTCCTGCCGACGGACTGTTGGATGCCGTGGGTGCAGACCTGGTTGAGCTGGATGAAGGTGTTCCGGATCCCGCGGTCGGCGTGGAGCACGACTCCATTCGGCCGGCCTTTTCCGATGTCGCAAGTTGTCGGAGCTGCGGTGGAGGTGGAAAAGTTGATGCACGGTGTGTGCGAGTGTAGTTGCCGTGATATAGTGCGGCATGAAAAATGGAGTAAGATGTAGAGCGCGAGTTGCTGCTCCTGGATCGGAGCGTCAGCGAGCCGAGCTGGCGCCGCGTATGGCTACGGCCTCATCGTCGAGTCGACAGTAGCCACGGTAGTGCGCTTCATGTCAAAAGTTGCTTTATAAATGACGCCCCCTCTCCGCAGTAACGGGGACCCACGACCGGAGTACGAAACCTTGCTGCCAAAACTTCCCGAACGATTCTCGGTTCTTCGCTCAGGGGATAACGTTCAAGCGTCGTCGTTTGCTTCGCGCGTGCTCACACCTTTCCGATGGAAAGCGATCGACAGCAAACACGATTGGGGTGCTGATGCGTCGATCGCCAATTTTGGCCCCCTCTCGCTCATTCAGATGCGTCATCACGGATCGAGCTTATATTCGCACATACCGTCGACACCTGATTATTTTGACGTGCATTTCGCACTTTCAGGTGAGAGCTCACTCCATCTGGAAAGCGATACCTCTGGGTCTCTAAACGCTGAGCTATGCCTCAACGAGCTGACTGGTGCGGTCATTTCTCCTCACGTAAAGACCGAGATGCACGTCGCTGACGGGTACGAACAATTCCACGTCAGAATCGAACGCGTAGCAATCGATAGTTATCTTGAAAGTGCTCTTCAGCGCCCAATACTAGATCCAGTGCGCTTTGACCCCAGAATCAACCTGGACTCCACTTCCTTAAGGAACTGGGTGCGCGCCGTCGCATTGCTCATTGACGATTTAGCAGACGAGAGCGAACAGCGTGCCTTGCACAAGGAGTGGGCTCAGCTTCTCATTACCAAGCTTCTTTACACCCAGCCGAACAATTACAGCGAGGATCTGCAACGAAAATACGGCCCAAGACCCCTTCCTCTCCGGGTGCGGAAGGTCACTGACCACATCGATGCGTTCCCTGAGCACGAGTATTCCTTGGACACTCTGGCAGTAATCATGGGGGTATCCCCGCGTTCAATGCAGCGTGATTTTCAGACCCATGTCGGCATGTCGCCGCGGCAATATATTGAACGAGTGCGACTCGCTCGGGCCCACGCAGACCTTACTGCAAATGTCGACGACAGCATTGCTGATATCGCCTATCGCTGGGGGTTTGGGCACGTCCCGCGATTCGCTGCGCGCTATCGTGAACGCTACGGCGTGGTGCCGTCCCATGTACGGAGAACTGTGGATCCCAGGCAGTAGAGCTCAAGGGAAACCCGGGCCATTTCCTAGGTCAGCAGGATTGAGACTGGGCCCGACAGTACTGCCGAGCCCAGAGCCTGATCCGCACAGGACCGGCAGGGATCAACCGACTTGATACGGATTGATTTGATGTTCCGATAGAAATTCTGGGTCACTGTCAATGTCCAGGCAGCACATTGGTGAACTGTGGAGCGACCCTAATTGCTGCTTTGTGAAACGGTAGATATCTCGGCCGGCTAGCTTTTACCATCGGACTCGACTTGCCACTGTTAGTTCAATTGGACATTCGTCATAGGCGTCGAGCAGTACGAAGTCGTCGGTTGCTTCTTGGAGCTCAACAGTATGTGCACGGCCGTCAGCGAATCGTGGAGCATATGTGTTGAGCCCGCACCGGCGCTGAACACAGTGTGCTGCTTGAACGGGCGTGTGAGAGACCCGCCCAGAGCGTCTTTGATCTTGATGTCGAACCGACGCCGCAGGTGAAAAGGATGATCCTGCCAGCGCACGTTCCTGCGTTGTTCGAGGCGACCAATTCGGGCCTGCCGGCCAGCCGGCCGACCGTGACGGGCCGGGACGCGTTATGGGCACGGACACTCACGGGTCCTATTCAATAGATTGGCCCGGTGTTCACGGTGTGGAGATTCGATCCGGCTCGGTGACGGAGTGTTCCGGGACCTGGTGGTCGCCCGGGTCGCGGAACCAACCTCGCTTCTGGATGTCGGCAGCGGTCTGCGGGACGTCGGCCGGCCACTGCCAGCATACGCGTCGATGATGGGCACGCTCGGCCGGACTGCCTCCGACAAGTACCGCGACCAGGTGCTTTCAGCACGCCAGCACCGACGGTGACACCGCTTGGTGCTCTACGACGTCACCAAACTGTATTCCGAGGCGGAGAAAGTTGACCGGCTGCGACATTCGTTGATGTATCCGACTTTCCGCGTCGACCCCCAGATCGTTGTCGGTTTGCTCAATTACCGCGTCAGCTTCCCGTTGCTCCGTAGGCAACAAGGGCCGAGACAGCGACCATCATGATCATCAAGTAATTCCAATCCGGGCATTGACTGACTGATATGGTCGCCATCTCCGACGCGGAGATGCTTCTAGCAGGCCATCTGCGCGAGCTGCACGAGGCAAACACCGCTCGGCAACCATCGCCATCAAACGGGCCCCAGCCCGACATCCGCCCCTGTCATCACAACGAGCAGCAGGCCATTCTTGATGCCCTTCAAGATCCAAAAGACATGCACTCACCGCTAGGTCCTATCGGAGGATTCTGAGTCTCCGGTTGGTATTCGTGAATGCACTCGAATCTATTCTCCGGCCCGGTTCCCGGTAGTTGGGACCCGGGCCGGAGAAGGGGACGTTGTCCCCATTGGCATTGCCATAGTCGTCCTTGCAGCGGCGCCATGGAACTCTCTTGGTCGCTGCCTGCCGGTCTCCGGACACCGGAGCCACCTGACGGCCCATCGCTTTGTGAAAAGTTCATTCCCCAGTGAAACGAAGCTCCATCGCGTGACTCCAAAGTTTACCTCCGAGCGGTAGCGAGCCGTTCCAGCGATCATTGGTGCGCAACGCGTCCGAGCCAAGGGGCCTTAGGCGGAGGCATGCGCAGATGTCTCGATGTACAAATGGAAACCTTCAAAGGATTCACCGCGTGCATCCTTGAACTACCAGTTCCCTAGTTCTCCAGGTGGCTCTGAAGCCAAGAAAGAACCGGAGTGATCGTTTGTGCTGCGTTCGCTTCCATCTGAATTGCATGTCCGTTCCCGTGGACGCCGTGGTCGGGCAAGTAGACATAGTCGACGTCGGCCCCGGCATTAGTCAAGAATCCAAGTACCTCTGGAGCGTCGGCGATGAAGGCTGATGCTCCACCGTAGACAACCAACACATCCTTTTCTTGAAGGGACGGCATCTTCAAATCAACGGGATTGGCCGAGCGCGCTTGCCAGGGTGAATCAATTTTTGGAGCATACCTAACGGGGGCAGCAGTCAACCCCCATTCGAGGGAGCCTAGGCCCGGAAAATCTGCGAAGGCAGGACCCATGGGTTCCAAAGCAACAATTGAAATGACCTTGTCCGGATACTTATCGTTCGTCACCCAACCCACTGGGCCGCCTGCTGAATGTGTAATGAGAACCGCTGGGCCAGTGAGATCCAGCAACTTTCCGAGTCGATCGGCGTCCATTTCTTGCGATCCAGCAAAGTTCTTGGGCATCGGGCCAAGTGCTGCCACGAATTGTTCCATTACGTGCGACCCTGGATCTTGCGCACCGCTCCACTGATTTGGCGTAGTTGCATTGTCAGATGGGGCAAAGACGTTGAAGGCTGCCTCGTATGTAATTTGAGGACCCATGGCGCCCAGCACTTCGGGGTGGTATGGCGACCTGCCGAAGCCCACACGGTCTACCACGTAAACTGGATAGCCTTCGTCAACGAATATTTCGGTCCAGCTTGGCTGACCATCAATGGTAATGGTCCAGTCTGTGCCTTGCCCCCCTCCCCCGTGAATGAGGATGAGGGGCGGTTTGCTGGTGTCTTGGTCTTTTACTTCCCAATGCACAAACATGGGGCCCCGTTGTACTTCGCCGGTTGGCGTGGATAGTCTGTCTCCCGGAATCCAAAAACTACCCCTGAAGGTCGAGGGACTCCGACGCTTTGCTAATTGATGTGGTGATGATTTTTGATTCTTCAAGATGCCTACTAGATAGCGTTTCTGATGATGGAACTCTGATGCAGTGCATGCCACGTGCGGTTGCAGTAGACCAGCGGTGCATCACTCGATTGTTCAGAAAGGTCAAGCAGGTTGCTGTCGCGTTTCTTGCTGTGACCGGCCTGTTCGATTCGGACTATGACTACTGTCGAGCCCCCGATATCGACAGTATGGATCACTGTTCCACGAAACCATGACGCGGCTTGTGTAAGAAGCGGCTCTCCCGAGGGGAGCAGCTTCCAGTCGGCTCCAGCAAATCGGTCAATTTCACTGGTCGCAAACTGCTTGGCTAACGCTTGCCCTCCTGAATCCAATAGGTGTACAACCAGGGAATCTGCGCCGAGAATGGCAGGAGCAGTAGACGAATTGGCGGACAACGAAAACATCAGCGCAGGCGGATCCATGGACACAGAGGCGACCGAGGTCGCAGTGAGTCCGACAGGGCCGTTGGTAGTGTTTGCCGTGATCACGGAAACACCTGCCGGATGTCTCGCAAATGCCTGTTTGAAATGATTCTGGATTTTTTGGATGTCGTCCGTCCGATTTTTGACTAACATTATGATCCTTTCATCTTTAAATACAATGTTGGGTGCTCCGAAATTGCCAGAATCGGAATTACTTCTATCAGAAGAGCGTTGTTCAATAAATAAGTTCTGCGCCGAAATGCTGGGGATACATATTGTCTGGCATAGTGCGTGGCGGCTTTTTGGGGACTACTTAACTCAGTTGCCAAATAGTCACGGTCGCTTCTTCCGGCCCAATTTTGGGGTTGTGAATTGCGGGTTTGGCACCGTCGCCGATCGAATCCATCCCTCCCCAACAGCTTGGCTACGGTTTCGTCGAAACCAACATGTGTACCTCCGGTCGCGCCGGCGCAGGGTCTAGGCGAAGGGCAGCGTCGGCTAGACGGTGAGTGCCGTTTTCACCTTGTGCTGATTGTGTTGCTTCAGGACCGGCATTACTTCACGGGCGAATAGCCTGGCCTGCTCCGGCGTGAACGTCTCCACCAAGAGTCTGCGTGCACCCGTGGCATCGATGGTCTGCTGCAGGCTCTCGATGATCTGCTCGGGCGTGCCCACCACTGAAAGAGCGGGACGATCCTTCTTTTTGTCGGTGGCGAATTCACCGTCGTTCTTGGGAATGGTCCGACCATTGGACGCGTAGTGGGACATGAACTTGTTGAATGCCCGCGTAAACGTGTCCAGGTTGCGCTCCGCCTCATCCTCGGTTTCGCCGATACACACGAAACGCTCCACCATCATGTTTTCCCCGGATCGGTCATGACCGTGCTGGGCGGCAACTTGAAGATAGTGATTCAGTGCTTCGCTGTGGGACTGTTCAGTGCCAAAGTTGCGCATCACGTTCCAGCCGTAGGAGCCTGCCACTCCCATGCTCTCCAAGCTGCCGCTGGCAAGCCAGATCGGCAGCGGATCTTGAATCGGACGTGTGGCGATGGAGGTGGGACGCGTGAGCTGATGATACTTTCCGTCAAACGTGACATCGCGTTCAGAGAGCAACAGTCGAACGAGCTCAAGGGACTCAAGCCAGGCTTCCCTCTGTTCTTCACCGCTCAACTCGCGTCCCAACGCAATCTGAGCTTCACCGGGTGCGCCGCGACCCACACCCAGCTCGAATCGCCCTCCGCTCAAGAGGTCCAAAGTCCCGGCCTCTTCTGCCACCCGAATCGGATTATAGAGCGGCAAGATGGAGACGGCGGTACCGAGCCGAATCCGGCTTGTCTTGACGGCTGCAGCGGCCAACAAGAGGTGCGGAGACGGACATGTCATGAGCGGGGCATGATGCTCCGTGACCGTCAGGCCATCGAACCCAAGCTCTTCTGCGAGGACTGCGAATTCCACAAAGTCGTCGATCTGACGTTTCTGCCATAGCGGATTGTGCACATCGGGCTCAAGATCAGCCGTATGCAAGCCCACTCCGTAGGTGTGAACGAATTTAATGGTGCCGTTGTCTTGGCTAATTGTTGTCATTTGCTGAGTCCCCTAATAGTTGGTCTGGTGATACTCGTCACTCTAGGAGAGTCTGGTTAATGTCCCAATCCATCGGACGACAAGTTGATCCAGAACGCGACCTCAATCGCTTTCGCTACCATCCTCGTGAAACCGCGCGTGTCACCGGCCCGTTTCCTGTACGTATTCTTGGCGAACACGAACGTCTGGATGGCAGTCGACAGGGCCGATAACGCGCTAACGAAGCCACCGATCTTCAAACCATTCTCGGCAGGCTACCTAGCCCAGACGTAGCCTGCCGAGCGGTGCCTTGAGAACTGGATTGTCGAGAAACGGTGGTCTATTTTCGAGAAATGCCTAACGCGAACATCTTCTTGGTCCACTTGTCCCACGTCGACACTGGGTAGCGTAGCTTGGCGCGGCTGATTAGGCCGCCGACCTTCGAAGCCATGAACGCCGACCTCGCGTCGTCGACGGTGAGTCGCTCCCGCTCGTCGAAAAATGGCGCCATACTCAGAGTTCCAGCATGGGCCTCGATGGCCTGGAGCGTTTGGTGGCGTTCATTTCAAGATTCTCCGCTTGCTCTCGTTGTCCAGTGAGTTCAGGGATCCGGTCAACCACATTTGGCGTGCACGGCCCGGTGCGCGAGGCCCATTCCTCGCCCCCTTGGGTGGTCCGATTGCTGCCACAGGCGATTCGGCGGATGTCGGCATGTTGGTCTTGTGCTGGTTCAGCGCCTTGACCGGCGGCAGTCGGTGGCTGGTGATCCGTTCCTGGCCCCAACCCTGCAACACGGACTCGGCCAGCCTCAGGTCTGCGGGACCGATGTTGACAAGCGGAGCCGAACAGTTGTTTTTCTGCCACGCGACGTAGCTGTTCCTGGTGCCCGTCCGCTCGTAGACCCTCTAGCTAACCCTGGCAACGAGTTCATCAACGGATGTTCCTCTGCCAGGACGCCGACATCCGCGGACCTGCAGGCTTCTGGAGAAACTGGGAGACCTTTGGCCGTGACGCGATGAATGAACACCACCGGGAACCGTGGAAGCCGGCACCCCCACCAGTGACCATGGTGTCAGCAGTAGCTCTGGAAACCAGGAAAGCCGCCAATCCCCGGTAAAACGAGAATTGGCGGCTATCCAAGCGTTGATAAGACCGTTGGGCCAGCTGTACCGTGGCGGAACGGCTCGGGGGATGAATGGCTCTGTTTAGCCGTTCAGTAGCTGATGACCTGGGGCTGGCCCAGGTGCTTGAGGCCCGCGACTCCGAATTCCAGGCCGTAGCCTGACATCTTTGCCCCGCCGAAGGGCACCCGCGGGTCCACCGCGCCGTGCTTGTTGATCCACACGGTACCGGCTTGGATGCGGGCGGCCACCTTCCGGGCTGCCCCAGTGTCCGAGGACCAGACGGAAGCCCCAAGCCCGACGTCCAGCCCGTTGGCCATCCCGACTGCTTCGTCGACGCTGGTGTACTTGATGATCGGCAGGGCCGGGCCGAATTGTTCCTGGGTTACCAGAGGGTTGTCGTTGTCTATGTCGGCAACCAGCGTTGTGGGATAGAAGTAGCCAGGCTGCCCTGCTTTGGGGTTTGCTCCCAGCAGTACGCGTGCGCCGGAGTCCTTAGCGGCCCGGACGAGGGCGGCGACAATGTCGTATTGGGCCTTGTTTTGCAGCGGGCCCAGCACATTGGCCTCGTCAAGTCCGTTGCCCATCGGCATCGCGCGGGCTACTTCGGTAAGGGCGACGCAGACATCCTCGTAGATGTCCTCGTGGACGTAGAGGCGCTTCAGTGCGGCGCAGGTCTGGCCGGTGTTGATGAAGGCGCCCCAGAAGAGGTCGGTGGCGATCTTTCGCGGGTCGGCGTCCGGCAGCACAATGCCTGCGTCGTTGCCGCCAAGTTCCATGGTTAGGCGCTTCACGGTGTCCGCAGAGGAACGGATTATTGCCTTTCCTGTAGCAGTGGAACCCGTGAACATCAGCTTATCGATGTCCACGTGACTGGCGAGCGCCTCTCCGACCCTCCGCCCTCCAGAAACCACTTGGAGCACGTCTGCCGGGAGCGCCGTATTGATAACCTTCACTAGCCCGAGGACCGAGAGCGGGGTGTACTCGCTGGGTTTGAGCACCACGGTGTTGCCCATCCGCAGGGCCGGGGCTAGCTGCCAGACCGAGATCATCATGGGCCAGTTCCACGGGCCGATGGAACCCACGACGCCCAGCGGCCGGTAGTGCATTTCAGCCCTCCCGCCCTCGTCGTCCACCAGGATCTCGGGATCGAGCTGGAACCCGGCGGTGGCGCGCAGCCAGGCGGCGCAGGCGCCGACCTCGAAGCGGGCGTTGGGACCGTTCAGAGGCTTGCCCTGCTCGCGTGAGAGCAGCACGGCCAACGCCTCGGCGTTTGCCTCGATGGCGTCCGCGGCGCGGTTCAGGAACGCGGAGCGCTCTCTGTGGCCCAACGCCGCCCATGCCGGTTGTGCCTCGCGTGCGGCAGAAACCGCCAGCTCCAGGTCGGCAGCGGTGTGCTCTGGGGCGCGGCCCACTAGGTCTCCGGTGGCGGGATCAAGGATGGCGCGGCCGCCGACGGCCGGTTGGATCGTGGACAACAGCTCCTCAGCGTCTTTGAAAGTGGACTCAAGGGCGTATTCGGTGGTCATGGGTTCTCTTCCTTTACGGTGCAGTCAGCGCTCATTGCCGACGGACCGCGACTCATTGTTCCGGCCGTCGGCCGGTGTATTTATGTGGGCAATACGGCGTTGAACCGAGTACAAGTCGTGTCGGCGCGCCCGTTCCGAGATCCCGTGGAGGTGCGGTTATTCGCCGCCCGTTTTGAACTGTGGTCCGGGCGCGGGCAAGGGATCATAGGCTTTGAAGGCCAGGATGTGTCTAGGCTGCACGTGGCGGACGTCAACTTTCCCCACGGGCGAACAAGAGGTGTGCGAAGGACCTCGTTCGGCGGCCAGCCGAGAAAGATCATCTCGGAGACAGACCTATATTTGCTTAGCCAATCAACGGTGACACGGGGTAGTCAATTACCACCGCACCGCCGGTAGCGTAGTTGGAGACATCTGCTTCGACGGACTGACCTTCCGGTGAGGTCATCGCGGCAACCATGTCGGCGTGGCTGGCAAAGTCAGCTTCAAAGACCGCGAAGTACGGCGACCTGCTGCCAGTTACGCCGAACGAGTACCTGGAGGCTTTCAACCCTGGCAGCTTCGCAGCCAGGGGCAAATGCTTGTTGACGTAGTAATCCTCAAATGCCGCGCGGTCCGTCGGTTCAGGGTACAGGACGAGAAGTTTATGCATGGGGTAGTTCCTTTCAGAGAACTTCGCCGGTGGTCGAGAATGAGTTTGGAATGCGCCGCATACCGGCCAGCCCGAGGATGCTGAGGAGGCAGAACAAGACCATGAATGCCGAGACAGAGTAGACGGTACCGGTGGCCCCGAAGAGCGCGGTGGCAATGAGTGGAGCGAATCCGCCGCCCAGGCAGGCGCCCAGGGCATAAGACAGTGAGACACCGCTGGCGCGCAGTCGGGCGGGGAACAGCTCCGCGAACAGGGCAGCCTGCGGGCCGTATGTGGCCGCGAGCCCGAAGGTCAGCACAACTACGCTCAGGATGATCAGGGACGCGTTCGCCGTATTGAACAGGGCGAAGAACGGGAAAGCCCAGAGGATCAGAATGCCGTAGCCGATAAAGAAGACCTTGCGTCGTCCAATGGTGTCACTTAGGCGGGCAAAGATGATCATTGAACCGAACCAGGTGACACAGCCGATGAGCAGCACATTGAGCATGAAGTTCCGGTCGAGACCGAGGGCACTGGTCCCGTAGGAGGTGATAAAGGCCAGAAAGATATAGCCGACGGCATTATTGCCCAAGAACGAAATCACGGCCAATCCGACGCGCGCTTTATGGGTACGTATTAGTTCAGCGAACGGAATCTTTTCCAGCGTCGAGCTCTGCTCCAGCTCCTTGAACACGGGACTTTCGTCAACCTTCATGCGGATGCCGAAACCGATCACCACCATCAGTGCGCTGAGCAGGAACGGGACCCTCCAGCCCCAGACCTCGAACTGATCATCCGTGAGCATGAACGTGGCTCCGAGGATGATGACGTTGGCCAGAAACATGCCGGCGGGGGTGCCCAGCTGGACGTAGTTGCCAAAGCGTCCGCGCTGGTTGGCCGGGGCGTGCTCCACGGCCATCAGCGATGCGCTGCCCCACTCGCCGCCGGCGCTCAGGCCCTGGATCAGCCGCAGTACCACCAGTAGTACCGGGGCGGCGACGCCGATCTGGCTGTACGTAGGCAGTAGTCCAATCAGCATGGTGGCCATACCCATCATGGTCAGGGTGATGACCATGACTTTCTTGCGGCCGATTTTGTCGCCCAGATGCCCGGCAAGTATCCCGCCAAGTGGCCGTGCAATGAAACCGACTGCAAATGTGGCGAACGCAGCCATTGTGGCGGCCAGCGGCGATGCGTTTGGGAAAAAGAGCTTGCCGATGACAAGGGCTGAGGCGATGGAGTAAACATGGTAGTCGTACCATTCCACGCTCGTCCCGACAGCGCTGGCCAAGGCAACACGTTTCTTCTGTTTGTCGCCAATGCTGACGACGAGGGCGGGGGATTGGGTCTGCATTTCAATTCCTCATGTTCGGTCACCGGCGCACCCCATCGGTGTGCCGGGACAGCTGGGGTGCTTTTCAGGCGCGCAGACGTTCCCAATACGTCATGGCTGCGGTGTGGTCCACATTCCCGAGATCAGACAGGGCGTCGTTGAGTGTCGCGGAAACGGCATGGCATACCGGTGCCGCCCCTTCCATGGCCCCGGCGAGATTCTTGGCGATTCCGACGTCCTTTGCGTACAGCCCCAAGGCGAATCCGGACCCGAAGTTGCGGCTTACCACGTGCTGGCCCAGAACATTGGCGGTAACCCAGCTCTGTCCGGTGGAAGCGTTGAAGATATCTACCATGGTCTGCTGGTCAAGTCCGAAGCGTTCTCCCACAATCAGGGCCTCGCAGGCGGCAGTGGTTGCCGCTGCAGCAACAAAGTTGTTGAGTGCCTTCATCGCATGCCCACTGCCGAGCTTGCCGGTGCGGAAGATGGCGGCGCTCATGGCCTCGATTACCGGCACGGCGAGGGCGAGCGCGTCCTCATCGTCACCGCCGAGCATGATTGATAGTTCGCCGGTCTCGGCCTTGGGTATTCCGCCGGAAACAGGCGCATCCACTAGCGCGACCCCGGTGGCGGCAAGCCGTGCACCCAGGCTGACCGTTTCGGTCGGATCTGAGGAACTCATGTCGATGATCACAGCACCAGGGGCCAGATGTGTGGGTACGCCATCTTCCCAGTCCAAAAGCGCAGATGCGACAATTTTGCTGGTGGGCAGCATAGTTACAACGGTATCTGCGCCCGCAAAATCAGCCGGTGAGGAGGCTGCGGTGCCCCCGATTTCTGTCGCAATCCGCCCACACAACTCTGCATTCGTGTCATAGAGGACGACGTCGTATCCCGATTTCGCGACGTTGCGCACCATCGGTGCGCCCATATTTCCTAGACCGATGAATCCGATTTTGCGCGGCTCAGACATTGACCGTCTCCGCTCCGGCGATCTCGGCCATTATTTCCTCCATCGCACGGAACCCATCCATCGCTGCTGGGATCCCGCAGTACAGGAACGAGTGCACCATCAATTCACGGATTTCCTCCTCGCTGAGCCCGTTTGCCAGGCCTCCACGCAGATGGATGCGGATTTCGTGCGGCCGACCTAACGCCACCAGCATGGCCAGTGTGATCAAGCTACGGGTTTTCTTATCAAGGCCCCCCCGCTGCCAGATATCGCCAAAGCAATAGCGGGTCACAACATCCTGTATTTTCTCGGTGAGTTCCGTCGTGTGCTCTACCTGGTCCTCAGCAGCTGCGGGCCCAAACATACGGTGACGCAACTCTAGTCCAGCTTCGTATAGTTCATCCTTTAACAAGGGTTCTTCCTTTCAATTGAGACTATGCGCCCTAGCCCGTTACTTCCCGGCATAAGGGCTATTAATTGGAGTATGGCCAAGGGACGGCGCCAGCCTCGTACACCTGGCGCGAGACGAAAGTGCTCGTTGAACGCGGCTGGCGCGTGCTCGGGGTTCAACCCTCGGAACAGCCCGGCCTAGATCACCTCAAGTGGCCAGTGCTAGTCGGGGACGATACGATCAAACACGATCGTCTTTTGCCTTCCCTCTTTGCAAAGCATGCAACCGCTTCAGGAGTCGATCGATCATTGAACGACGATTTCCCAGCAGAGCAGACGATGCCATGCCGACCGCCACAAGCAGGGCGACGCCGTTGAAAGCATCCGAGATCCAGCTTGGCGCACCGGAAAGCTGCAGTCCCTTGATCCCCACTGCGAGGACGTAAACCGAGAGGACTGTGCCCCAAACGTTGAAGCGGCCTCCCCGGAATTGAGTCGAACCAAGGAACGCCGCGGTAAAGACCGGAAGTAAGTAGGAGGGGCCAATAGTGGGATCGGCGTTGCCAAGTTTCGCAGTTAGCAGTACTCCTGCTATGCCGATTAGTGCCCCCGAGACAGTCAGGGTTCCGATGACGACGAATCCGACACGGATTCCGGAGAGCCGGGCGGCTTCGGGGTTTCCTCCAACGGCATAGACCCGTCGGCCGAGCGGAGTGCGCTCCAACAGGTACCAGATGATCACTGCGAGCAAAACCATAACAAGGAAAGGCAGCGTCACACCGAACACTTTTTCAGTGGCAAAGTTGACTAGGGGGAGTGGCATACCAAGGATCTGCCGTGAACCCGACATGATGGCAACAAAAGCGGTCAACAAGGAACTGACGCCCATGGTAGCGATGAAGGAGTCGATCCGGAAACGGACGATGATGACTCCGGTCAGAAGGCCTATCAGGGCAGATGCCAGAATAGTCACCGGCACGGCGACCAGGACGGGAAGGCCTAGCGGAACGAGCAGCCAACCGACCATGATGGACGCTGTTGCGACTTGAACCCCAATTGCGAGGTTGAAGACCCCTGCTGCAAGGGGAATCACGGCAGCGACGGCCACGATCGCTATGATGACTTGAGCATCGAGCAGTGACACCCAGGTTCCCGGCGCGAGGAACGTACGTGGAATTGTGAGCGCGAAGGCTATGAAAATTATCGCGAGGACCCACAGCGCACTCGAATTTCGAAAGCTTAGTGCATGTCCGACCTTTGACCATTTCAAACGAGGCGGCGCCTGCTTTGGTGTCCGCTCTTGCGTCAATACATCTGTCATTGTGAATTCTCTTTGATCGATTCGGTCAAATTGTCTCGGCTGTCGAGGATGGCATGGATAATTGCGGATTCGTCAAGCTGCGAACCGGTCAGTTCTCGCTCGATTTGTCCATCTTTGATGACGAGCACCCGGTCACAGAGGCCGGCGAGTTCATGAGTGTCGCTCGACGCCACCAAGAACGCGGCGCCCTGATCAGCTGCAGCGCGCAGCAGCGCATGGATCTCGGTTTGAGCCCCAACGTCGACGCCTTGAGTTGGCTCGTCCAGGAGCAATACCGAAGGTTGAAGTCGCAGCCATTTCGCCAGGAGAATCTTCTGCTGATTCCCGCCGCTGAAGTCACGGAGCCGCTGGCCTGAGGACCCAAGCGGCAGTGCGTTCACCCGCTTCATCCATCGTTCCGCTTCATTGGTTTCCTCAGAACTTGAGATGCCCCCATGCCAGCCCCGCAGCGGGCGTAGGTTGGGAAGGGTGATATTCTCGCGAGCGGTATGCTCCGAGGTCCCCGCTCTGGCCCTGTGTGTCAGGCTGTTGTGTGACAGGTTCCCTGTTGCTGGAGCCGGTGCTCAGGGCGGGGGGAAGGTCCGTCATGGATTTCGTTATGCCTGTTCGTGTTTCGAACCGGAAGCACTTCACTACCGACCAGAAGCACGCGATTCTGGA